>JAFAYS010000076.1 GCA_019240175.1 Chloroflexota bacterium
TCGAGCGGTGCATCAAAAACGCGCGTCACGACAAGATCTTGCTGCTCGGCGGCTCGTGATGTTTGATCGTTGCTCATCGATCCTCCTGGTAGACCTGCCAAACACGTTTACGCAGCTTGCGGCAGCGGCGCGTCGAGGAATGGCGTAACAATCGGCACCAGCGCGGGTGACAAAAAGACTGTGTAGTGGGTGGTAGCGGGTAGGATCGCCAGCCGCGAGTTGGACATGCCGGAGCCATTCCAGTCGGCATCGCGCTTGCCGCCGCCGAGCAGCTCAAAGAATTGCGCGGCATGGGCGGGCGAAATGCTGTCGGCATCGCCATAGACCAGCAGCACCGGCATCGTCAGCGCGGCGACCTCGGCGGACCAATCGTACTCCTCGCTCATCATCACGCCGACCTTATCAAGCAGCGTGGGAAAGTTCTCCGGCTTGGGCGCGACGCTCATATAGCTCTGGTACATCGGCGTTTCGCGCATAAACTCGACGCCCGATGCGTTCACCTGCGCCATCCCGGCAACAACCTCGGGGAACCAGCCGCTCTGCTTGAAGGGTGCCGAGATCAGCACCAGCTTCTTGACCAACTCAGGATGCTGAATCGCCGTGCGCAGCGCCACGCCGCCACCCAGCGAGTAGCCCATCACATTGGTCTTGGTGAAGCCCAGATGCTGGATCAGCGCGGCGATGTCGTCGGCCATGTGCTCGTAGCGCAGCGGACGATCGATATCGGCGGTGCGACCGTGCGCCTGCAGATCGACGGCGATCACCTGCTGCGACTGGCTGAGGCTGGTGAGAACATCACCAAACATGCTGCCCACGCCGAGACCGCCATGCAGCAGCACCAGTGGCTCGCCACTGCCGTGGATCTCGTAGTAAAGCTCAAGGCCATTGACGGATGCATAGCCGGACTGCGCGTGCTCCTGAGAAGTGTTGGTCATCGAGATGTTACTCCTTGTATTCGTAGTGCGTGCTGCTCAAGATTGACATCGGCTACGCTTGCAGCACAGACAGCACATTGCCGGCGGGATCGGTAAACCAGGCGATGTCGGGGCCGTGGCCGCGCATAATGCCCTTGTCGTTCTGCGGCATATTGTCGTAGCGCTCGAAGCGCACACCGCGCGCCGTCAGCTGATCGACCGTCTGCTCGACGTCGGCGACGGGGAAGTTGAGGATCGTGAAGGTTGCCGGAACATGATCGGGCTTGGGATAGATCAAGATGTTGCCGCCGCCGGCGATATGCAGCGTCAGCATGCCGTTCTCCTCGGACACTCTGAGCCCAAGCGTTTCGCCGTAGAACTGCCTGGCCTGCGCAATATCGTTGACCGAAAAACCGCTGAATGCTTTGGTGTTCTCGAACATCTTCGCCTCCTTATGCTGTACCACGCGGCTCAAAAGCGCCAGCGCGTCTGGCTGAACGTCGCGCCCTTGCCGAAGCCGAACGCTTTGCTCGGACGGACCTCGTACACCACGGCGACGTTGCCTTCAAGGCCCTGAAACTTGTTGTCGACGACGGTGAAGCGCCACTCGCTGCCGTACTTGGCCGCATATAGATCGGCGACACGCTGAAGCAGATCTGTGTCGCTAGCCCGCACCGCCTGGCCTTCAATCACCAGATCCAGCCCTTCGCCGAGCGTGTTGCAGCCGGTTGTAAGCACACAACGCGCGTTGTGAACCAGATTCTTGGCTTTGCGCTCTTCCTCGCCGGTGCAGAAGTACAGCGCGCCGTCCAGCCAGACCGCCAGCAGCGGCGTGACATGCGGCTGTCCATCCGGACGTACCGTCGAAAGCCAGAACAGCTCGGCCTGCTCAAGCTGCCGGCGCGCCGCCGACCAGGGCGTGGCCTGCGCATCGCCGCTGCTGAACTGCGGCTCAAGCTCGGCCACCGGCTCGTTACCGATCATGTATGCTGCTCCTTTCGCACATGTTGATGTATGCTGCGGGGGATGTTTTGGAGCTTCGGGCGGCTAGGTTGCGGCGCGGAAGCGCAGATGTGTCACGTTTGCCGAAGCGACGACGCGGGTACATTCCAGCTCGATCGGATCGCTGCCGGTATCCTCGAACAAGCGTGTACCAGTGCCGAGCAAGACCGGAATCAGATGAAGCTGGATCTCGTCGAGCAGCCCGGCGCGCAGAAGCTGCTGAATAACATTCGCGCCGCCAGCCACCGAAACATCCTTGTCGCCCGCCGCTGCCTTGGCCTGCTCCATCGCGCTTGCGACACCGTCCGTGACAAAGAAAAACGTCGTTCCGCCTGCTTTGACCAGCGGCTCGCGCGCATGATGTGTGACCACAAAGACCGGCACGTGAAACGGCGGATTATCGCCCCAGGGCTCTTCGCCGTGCTCAAACATCCGGTGGCCCATCAGGATCGCGCCCGTGTTCTGCCAGGACTCAGCCATGATCTCGTCGTCTGCGTTGGTCTCGCCGCCCTCAAGGCCATGCGGCGCGCGCCAGCTTGCCAGGCCGTAAATCCATTGATGCAGTCGATCAACGCCTGCAAAGAGCGACTCGGCGCTATCGGTTGGTCCGGTAATAAAGCCGTCCAACGACATCGACATCTCGGCGATCACCTTGCCCATGCGGCTCCTCCTTGTGCTCAGGCCAGCCTGGCCCACTAGACACCAAGACGAGCTACACACTCAGCGCGAAAATCGCTCAGCTGAGCGCGCTTTGGCCTTGGCGGCTTCTTCCTCACGGTTCTTCGGCGGCGCGTTGGTTTCCAGCGTTTCCAGCAGCTTGCGCGAGGCGGCGGCGATCTCCTCGACCGCAGCCAGAAAGGCCGCCTCGTTCGCCTTGGACGGCGCGCTGAAGCCGCTGATCTTACGCACAAACTGCAGCGCGGCGGCGTGTACTTCGTCCTCGTTGGCGGGCGGCTCGAAATTAAAGAGCGGCTTGATGTTTCGGCACATGCGGGGTAGCTCCTAAGCTTTGCGCTGCTCGGCGGCGAACG
>JAFAYS010000122.1 GCA_019240175.1 Chloroflexota bacterium
TCGCCGAGCAGCGCCAGCACGCGCGCGCCCTCGATCGTCCGCAGCGGCGGCACATCCAGCGTCATGCCCTCGAAGTAGGGCGGGTTCTGAATATAGGTCGAGCTGTCGTCCCAGGCGTACACGTCGCCACTGGGGATGCGGATCTTATTCCACTGCTCGTTGCCGGTGTAGACCTGGCCGTACTGCTCACGGAACAGATCCGCGCTCAGCGACGAGTTCAGCACATCCTGGATCTCCTGCTCAGTCGGCCAGATGTCGGCCAGGAAGACCGGATTACCATGCTTGTCGTTGCCCAGCGGCTCCTGATCCAGATCGATGTCCACGGTGCCCGCGATCGCAAAGGCGACGACCAGCGGCGGCGAGGCCAGATAGTTGGCGCGCACGACCGGGTTGATGCGACCCTCGAAGTTGCGGTTGCCGCTCAAAACTGCCGCCACAACCAGATCGCTCTCCTTGACCGCCGACGCGATCTCGTCCGCGACCGGGCCGCTGTTGCCGATGCAGGTGGTGCAGCCATAGCCAACCACGTTGAAGCCCATCTGCTCAAGATACGGCAGCAGGCCACCCTTCTTGAGATACTCGGTCACGACGCGTGAGCCAGGAGCCAGGCTGGTCTTGACGTAGGACGGAATCTCTAGCCCCAGCTCGGCGGCCTTCTTAGCCACCAGACCCGCGCCCACCATCACCGATGGATTCGAGGTGTTGGTGCAGGAGGTGATCGCGGCGATCACGACCGAGCCATGCGTCAGCTGCGTTTCTTTGCCGTCGAGCGACACCGGTGCCTGGTAGCCTTTGTAGAGATTTTCGCGGTGCTGCTGGCGCGGCGCTTCGTCGTTGATCTCCAGGGTGTTGCCGCTCTCGCCGACCCAGCGAATATAGCCACGACCGGGCAGCTCTTCGGCCTTGATCTCGCGGTTGAAGGTGGTCTTCATGGACTGCCAGAACGAGCGCTTGAGATCGTCAAGCACCACGCGATCCTGCGGGCGGCGCGGGCCGGCCACGCTCGGCTCGATCGAGCTGAGATCCAGCTCCAACAGCTTGCTAAAGGTCGGCTCCGGCGTGTCGTCAGTGCGGAACAAGCCCTGCTCCTGGCTGTACGCCTTGACCAGCTCGATCTGCTCGTCGGTGCGACCCGTCACGCTCAGATAGCGCAGCGTCTCGTCGTCGACCGGGAAGAAGCCACAGGTCGCGCCATACTCCGGCGACATGTTGGCGATCGTCGCGCGATCGGCCAGGCTCAGGTTGCTCAGGCCGGGTCCACAGTACTCTACGAACTTACCCACCACGCCCTCGCGGCGCAGCATCTCGGTCACAGCCAGTACCAGGTCGGTCGCCGTCGCGCCGGCCCGCAGCGAACCCGTGAGCCGCACGCCGATCACGGCAGGCGTCAGCATCGCCAGCGGCTGGCCCAGCAATACCGCCTCGGCCTCGATACCGCCGACGCCCCAGCCGAGCACGCCCAGGCCGTTGACCATCGTGGTGTGGCTGTCGGTGCCGACGAGCGTATCGGGCATTGCGATCGTCTCGCCCTCGATCTCCTTGGTCTGCACAACCGTCGCCAGGAACTCAAGGTTGACCTGATGGCAGATGCCGGTCGCGGGCGGCACAACGCTGAAGTTATCGAAGGCCTGCTGGCCCCAGCGCAGGAACTCGTAGCGCTCACTGTTGCGATCAAACTCCAGGTCGGCATTGATTTTGAGCGCGTTGTTGCTGCCGAAGACATCGACCTGCACCGAGTGATCGATCACCAGGTCGGCGCGCGAAAGCGGATTGATCTTCGCGGGATCGCCGCCCAGCTTCTGCATTGCATCGCGCATCGCGCCGAGATCGACAACCGCCGGCACGCCGGTGAAGTCTTGCAGCAGCACGCGCGCGGGCTTGAACTGAACTTCGCGCTGTCCGGCGCTTGCGGGCGTCCACTGGGCCAGCGCCAGCACATCCTCGGGCGAGGTAAAGCCATCGCCCACGTTGCGTAGCAGGGCTTCGAGCACGACACGGATCGAAAATGGGAGGCTCGTAAGCTCAACTCCGGCCTCTTCTGCGATGCGTTGGAGCCGGTGGATCGTGTACTGCTTGCCACCAACATCCAGCGTCGAGCGAGCACCGAACGGATCGAAGGGATTGCCGTTCATAAGGTTGAACCTTTCTATATTTCTAAAGCGTCTGCTGGTTTTTCAGCATACGCCGGTCCAAGAGCTGTCACTATTATAGCCGCAATCGTAGGAATATTGAAAATAGATATCATTTCCATTTTCGATAGATAACATCTATAGATCTTTCAAGACAGATTGAATCCGCTGCCGCGCTGCCTGAGCATAGTCCGGATCGATCTCAAAGCCGACGCAATCCATGCCATGCAGCAGGCCCGCCACCAGCTCAGTTCCGGAGCCGGCAAACGGCACCAGCAGACGGCCACCGGGTCGCGCCGAGATCAGCAGCATACGCTGAGTCAAGCGCAGCGGCTTTTGCGTTGGATGCCCGCCGAACTTTCGCTCGGCTCTGGTTTTGTTGTTGGGAATATCCCACACGGTTCTGAGCTGCTTGCCGGGCGTTTTTAGAGCATCTTCGGGAAACTCGCGCGCCTTAACTTCCGCATAGTTGAAATAATACTCACGCCGATCGCCGCCGGTGTGCGCCCAAAGAATCGTCTCGTGGCTAGCCGTGAGCCGCCGCGCCGACAGGTTGGGAAAAGCATTGCGCTTGAACCAGACGACCTCGTTGATGATCTCTAGGCCCAGGATCTGGCAGGCCACGTTGACAATCCCGGAGTTGTGGTAAGTCGCGTGAATCCAGAGCGATCCGGTCGGCTTGACCAGCCGCTTCAGCTCGCACAGCCAGGCCAGCGTTAGCTCAAAGCCCGCGACGCCGCCCAGCCGATCCCAGGAGTGCGCCGCCATCTGCCACCCGCCGCCGAAGCCCGGCAGCGTATGCTCGCGATCCAGCCGCCAGCGCCCGCGTGTCGACGCGCCGTAGGGCGGATCGGCGATCGCGAGATCGAACGAACTGTTGGGCAGCGCGCGCATCCCTGCGATCGCGTCGCCAAGCTCAAGCCGCACGCGCTCACCGATCATCTGGCTCTCGTCGCTCACGCTGGGCCTCCATCGATCAGTGTAGCGAATATAACACAGGGCAACCACCCAATGGATGATTGCCCTGACTGAATGCGCTGGGTTGATGCGACGGCTTACTGCACCCGATCCGCGATCGTGATCAGGCGGTACTTCTTGGTCACCCCACCACCCGCAATCACGTTGTCGCCGATGCACGAGACCAGTGTAACCTGCTCTTTGCCGACTGGCAAGATATAGTTGACCTGATCCGGCGTGACCTGCACCGCCGTGCGGACTTTGTAGTGCCACTGCTGGCCGGTCTCGGTCGTCACGTAGATCGATGCGCCCGGCTGTAGCTCTTTGACGCGCGCAAACGGGGCCGGAGTCTTCGGCTGAGCTTTGAAGCGCAGCACGTGGCCCCAGAAGACGATATTCTCGCCCTGGCCGGGCATGGCGCTGAGGTTATACCAGCCCACGTCATGCTTGGGCACGATCGGAATATTATTTTTGTCGAGGCCAACCGAGACCGGCGCGTAGTCGAGGTTGATCGCCGGGATCTGGATGCGCACCGGCTGCGAGGCGGTGGCCGCCACCGGCTGATCGACCGGATGCACAACCGCCGGCTCTTCCAGATGCGGCGTGTCGTTGGTATCGGCGGCGACAACTGCGGGCGCGGCGGTTGGCGGAATCTCAGTCGGCGGAGGAACAACAGTCGGCTCTGCGGTGGGCACAGCTGACGGTATCGCGGTCGGCTCGGCAGTTGGCGGCAGCGCGGTCGGCTGCGATATCGCGGTTGCAGGAGCGGCTGTCATGTTCGCGCCGGCGATCGATTGCGAGCTTTCCGATGGACTGCCACAGCCCACAAACAGCGCCGCCATCAAGACCAGCGTAGAGCAGATTGTTCGTATTCGCATGAGATTTCCTTGTTTCTCCCCAGACGAGCGGCATTGTACCATGCCGATCTGTGGAAACCACCGCCGGCGGGTGCCATCTCGGATCGAACCAAACATCTACTCCGCAGCAGGATATTCCTCGCTTGCACCTCCTGATCGTATATACCTAGAGCCAAAGTAGCCGTGCTTGTTTATAATACCTTCAGGAGGTACTGTCCTATGACTCAAGCAGTTTCATCGATCATCACAGCTGATGAAACGATTTACCGGGCGGCGCTTGAAAGCGTTGTCCGCTACGATACCAGTGCGCGTGGCCGTGTGCGACTAACCAATCGCGATCGCGCCGAGCTGCTGCAACGCCTGACGACCAACGACCTTGTGCGGCTCACGCCGGGACAGGGCACGCGCACCGTGCTGATCAACAGCCACGCGCGCATCCTGGATCTGCTGACCGTCTACGCGCTGCCCGAGCATCTGCTGGTCACGACCAGCCCCGGCCAGGGCGGCACGCTCGCGCGCTACTTGCAGGGCCGCATCTTCTTCCAGGACAAAGTCGCGGTCGAAGATTTGTCGGAGAGCACGATCCAGCTCGATCTTTACGGCCCCGAAGCTGCCGCGCTCATCCGCCAGGTCACCTCGGTCGATCCCACCGACTGGCCGCTGCATCATATTCAGGCGGCGTCGATCGACACAGCGCAGGTCTGGATCGCACGCACGCTGCCTATCGGCGGCAACGGCTTCAGCATCTTCGCCGAGCGCGGCGACGCCGAGATCGTGCAGCAGGCGTTTGCCGCAGCGCAGCCGCTCGACGCCGCGACCTTCGAGGTGCTGCGCATTGAGCAGGGCTATCCCGGCCCACGGCATGAGCTTTCCACCGACTATATTCCGCTCGAAACCGGCCTCAACGACGCGGTGAGCTTCAGCAAAGGCTGCTACGTGGGGCAGGAAATTATCGCGCGGATGGATAGCCGCAACCGGCTGGCGAAGCGACTGATGGGCTTGCGCGCCGAGCAGCCGCTAGCGATCGGTAGCGCACTCCGGCACGAGGACAAAGAGGTCGGCTCGATCACCAGCGCCGCGCAGTCGCCGCGCTACGGCTCGCTTGGCCTGGCCTACATTCGCACGGCCCAGGCTGAGCCAGGCGCGCGGCTCCAAACCACCGATGGCATTGGTGTCGAGCTGGTGGAGCTGCCGTTCGTGGGGTAAGGCGATCATCCCCTGGCCTAATGGTAAACAAAGGAACAAGTGAACAAATGAACAAAAAATAGCGTGATCATTTGTTTGCTTGTTCTTGGTCTTGGCCCTCATCCCCCTCGCCCCTTTTCCCACCGTCACGGGTCCCTTTCCCGTTCCTGTGCGGCAGGAGAAGGGGGAAATTCTTTCTTTATTCGTTTGTTTTTCTGGTTTATCGGCTCTTTGATTCTAGCTTGCTGGTTCTTGTTTCCTGTAGTTCTTCCCCTTGTTCTCAGTTCTTGGTTCTTGGTTCTGTCCTTTTGGTTCTTGGTTCTAGGTTCTTGGTTCTCCGTCCAGTTCTTTGTGCTTCCCCTTTGTTCCCTTGTTCCTTTGTTCCCGACAACCCATGCTATACTCCTTCGCTGTTGACGAGGAGGTATTCATGAGCTTCTGGCAAGAAGCACTTTTCCAAGCGCAATGTAGCGGTGTTGAGTCAATCACGCAGTGCGTTGGCGAGCTGTCCATCAGCTGGCGCGACTCGGTCCTGAAGAACATTCCCAACATGGTTCAGGCGCTGATCGTGGTCGGGATCGCGTTCTTCATCGACGAGCGGGCACAGCGGGGCGTCGAGCGGATCGTCGGATTCCGCAAAGATCAGCGCGAGCTAGGGCGGCTGCTGGGGCGGATGGTGCGGATTGGCATTTTGGTGCTGGCGGCGCTGTACGTACTGTCGGTCTTCAGACAGACGCAGCTTGTCACCAGCTTTATCGCCAGCCTGGGCATCGCCGGCCTGGTGATCGCTTTTGCGCTCCAGGACATCACCAAAAACTTTGCGGCGGGCGTGCTGCTGCTGATTCTGCGCCCGTTTCGTCTCGACGATCGGATCAAGGTCAAAGAGTTTGAGGGTACGGTTACCGATATTTCGCTGCGCGCGACCACGCTGCGCACCAGCGACGGCGAGGAAGTGCTGGTGCCTAACGCCGACGTGTACAGCAGCCCGATCATCAACTTGACACGCCACCCGGCGCGGCGCTTCCATATCACGCTGACGCTTCCGGCCACCGCGCCGCTCGATCGCATACGCCAGCATCTAGAGCAGGCGATGCGCCACTTCGAAGAGGTGGAGAACGATCCGAAACCGCAGGTGGT
>JAFAYS010000322.1 GCA_019240175.1 Chloroflexota bacterium
GCGAGGGCTGGCCGGCGACAAACGCGTCGTAGAGCACGGTCAGCTCGCGTAAGAACAAGCCAACCGACCAGCCATCAAAAACGATGTGATGGATATCCAGCAGAAACACATGCTCCTGCGCGCTGAGGTGGAGCAGCTCGGCGCAGAGTAGCGGGCCGTGCGTCAGATCAAAGGCGTAGTTGGCGTTGGCCGTGATGCGCTGCTGCACGGCGGCGGTTTGCTGGGGCTCAGGAAGCTGGCTGAGATCGAGGATCGGCAGCGGAATGTGGAGCGACGGCGCGACGATCTGCTGCGGCTGATCGTCTACCGCCCGAAAGGTCGTGCGCAGCGACTCGTGCCGCCGTACCACCTCGTTGAGGCTGCGGTGAAAAGCATCAATGTTCAGCGGCCCTGAGAGGCGAACGGCAAACGGCACGTTATAGACGGTGTTGCCGGGGTCCCATTGATCGAGAAACCACAGGCGCTCCTGCGGAAACGAGAGCGGGATCGCGGCGTCGGGATCGCGGGGCTGGATCAGCGGTCCCGGATCGACAGCGCCTTCATCTTCCAGCATATACGCGAGCAGCTCAAGGTCCTCGGCGGAGAAATCCGTATACGGTATCATGTCGTCGCTGTGCATATCCAACTGCCTCACTTCGCTTTCTTCTGCTCAAGCATCCGCTGCCGCTCCTCCGGTGACATGCTCCAAACGCGCTGTAGTGCTACCGCGACGCGGTCCAGCTGGCCGGGCTGTTGCTCGTGGGCAAGCAGATCGCGGACGAGTGCCTCAACCGTAGGTGCAGCCAGGACATCGCGCACGGTTAGGTGAATTTTGAAGGCTTTCTGCACCCGTGACACAATCTGAGTCGCGCCCAATGAGTTGCCGCCAAGGTCGAAGAAGTTATCGTCAATGCTGATCTGCGCAAGCCGCAACGATTCTTTCCAGATATGCGCTACCGTTGCCTCAAGCGGTGTCCGTGGAGCGACAAGGGTTCTGCGACGGCTGGCCTCAGCCCAATCAAGCGCCGATAGCGCCTTGCGATCGATCTTGCCGTTGGGCGTGAGCGGCATCATATCCAGCACCAGGATTGTCGCCGGCACCATATAGTCGGGCAGTTGAGTCTGTAGGAAGGATCGTAGCTCAGAGCGCAAAGCCTCGTCATTATCCGCTGGCTGGCGCTGGACTACATAGCCGATCAAGCGCTGGACCGGGTGCTCGCCTGCCGTCGATTGATCCGCTTGAACAAGCACCACCGCCTGCTCGATAACAGCGTGGCGCAGCAGCACGGCTTCGATCTCACCCAGCTCAATGCGGTAGCCGCGAATTTTGACCTGATCGTCGATGCGGCCCACAAACTCGATCTGTCCATCTTCGCGGTAACGTGCCAGGTCGCCGGTGCGGTAGAGCCGCGCGCCGGTCGCAGCCGCAGCGCCCCGACTAAACGGATCGGGCACAAATTTTTCGGCGGTCAGCGCTGGGCGATCGTGGTAGCCGCGCGCCAGTCCCGATCCGCCGGTGTACAGCTCGCCAACGATCCCGACCGGCACCGGCTGCATCTCGGCATCGAGCAGATAAACGGTGGTGTTGGCGATCGGGTGGCCGATCGGCGGGAGTGCGGTGCTGTCGACTGGCACAGTGGCGCAGGTCGTGACCACGCTGTTCTCCGTCGGGCCGTAGTGATTCACCAGCGGATACGGCAGGTCGCGCAGGTTGTGCGTATGCAGCTGGTCGCCGCCGGTGAGTAGGGCGCGTAGCGGGAGTGTCGCGGCGATCGGACCGGTAATGATCGCCTCGGCCAGCGGTGTAGGCAAAAACGCGATCGTGATCCGCTGATCTCGGAGCCATGCGGCCAGGGCGTCCGGCGCGGCGCGTAGTGCGTCGGGCGGCAGATGCAGGCTGGCACCGCTCGCCAGCGTCGGCCATAGCTCCCACACGGCGGCATCGAAGGCCAGGCTGGCCAGCAGCGAGGTGCGATCTTGTGGTGTCAGCGTGTAGCACTGCTGATGCCAGGCCACGAGATTGCCGACGCCGCCATGATGCACCGCGACGCCTTTGGGCTGGCCGGTGGAGCCCGACGTATAGATCAGATAGGCCAGGTGGTCGGCGGTGGCGCGGCTGGGCGGTGGTGTTGCCGGCATCTCGCCGATCGTTGGCCAGGCGGTATCGAGGGTCAGGCTGTGACCAGCAAACGCCGGCACGAGCGGCAGCAGATCGGTGTGTGTGAGCAGCACGGGCGCGTGAGCATCCGCGAGCATGAAGGCGAGCCGCTCGGCGGGATAGGCCGCGTCCAGCGGAAGATAGGCGGCATCGGCTTTAAGCACGGCCAGCGCGGCGATCACGAAGTCGGGCGTACGCGGCAGGAGCAGCGCTACGATGTTTTCAGGACCGACGCCGAGCATGCGCAGCTGGTGGGCCAGTTGATTGGCACGCCGATCGAGCTCTCTATAAGACAACTGCTGCTCGCCGCAGACAACCGCGAGGCCGTCGGGCGTGGCCGCAGCCTGGATTTCGACCAGACGATGCAGGGTAGGTTCGGTGAGGAAATCTTGCGCCGTAGCGTTCCAGGTGTACAGTATGCGCTCGCGCTCGGCGTCGCTCAAAGGTGCACCCGCTCCCATGCCGCTCGCCGGGGCTTGATCTGGCACTGGCGCTGTCGATGGTTTCGTAGCCGTATTCATCCCAGTACCTCTATATTCTGGCTGCGTTCGCGCCACTTCTGATCCGCGAGCTGTGCAAGAAGCTCGATCGTCGTCATAGCTCGCCTTCTTCTAGGGATTCGTCTGCAACGGCGACTGGCTCGGCGGCACTCTGTGCCATCCACTGGATCGTCTCGATCGTTTGGGCCACACCGGCGATGGTGGGTGAGGTGAACAGGTGGCGCAGCGGCAGGTCGACCTGAAAGGTGGTGCGCAGCCGGGCGATCAGCTGGGTTGCCAGCAGCGAGTGGCCGCCCAGCTCGAAAAAGTTATCGTCGATGCTTACTGCTTCCAGCTTGAGCACCTCCTGCCAGAGCGTCGCAACCGTCTGCTCGGTGGGCGTGCGCGGCGGCGTCAGGGTGGCGGCCTGCGCAGACCGCCCGCGCTCGGGGGCGGGCAGCGCGCGGAGATTGACCTTGCCGCTGCTTGTCAGCGGTAGCTGGTCCAAGGTGATGAAGGTGCTGGGCACCATGTACTCGGGCAGGCTGGCGCGCAGGAAACTGCGCAGCTCCGTGGGCGTCGGTGTGGACTCGGGGTGGGGCACGACATACGCCACGAGTCGCAGGTCACCAGGTGATGTATCCTCGCGCGCCAGCACAACTGCATCGCGCACGGTTTCGTGCTGGCGCAACACGGCCTCGATCTCACCGAGCTCGATGCGGAAACCGCGCAGCTTGACCTGCGTGTCGGCGCGACCCCAAAACTCGATCGTGCCGTCGGCCAGCCAGCGTGCCAGGTCGCCCGTGCGGTACAGCCGCGATCCAGAAATCGGGCTGAACGGATCAGGCATGAAGCGTTCTGCGGTGAGTGCCGGCTGGTTGAGATAGCCGCGTGCCAGGCTCACGCCGCCCAGATACAGCTCGCCCGGCACGCCGACCGGCACCGGCTGGCCTTGTGGGTCGAGCACATAGGCGGTCGTGTTGCTCAAGGGCTTGCCGATCGGGATCTCGTGGGTTG
>JAFAYS010000355.1 GCA_019240175.1 Chloroflexota bacterium
CTCGGACTCGCCGACGCCGCAGCAGGCCTGCGACCGGCTGGTGGATATGGCGAATCAGCGTGGCGGGCGCGACAATGTGACGGTTGTGGTGATCGCCGCCGACCGCGATGATCTTGAGCTGTCGAAGCAGGCTGCTCGCTAATAGATTGTTTCTGATCGATCCGCGCGCTTGCTGATCTCACCAAACCTCAGCGCGGATTTGGATCATCGGCTCTTGATCTTTTCGGCCCTCATCCCCAACCCTTTCCCCGAACCTCGGTCGCCTTCGACCTCGGTTGCGACAGGAGAAGGGAGTAGTCGATATTCCTCTGTTCTTCCCCGGTTCTTGGTTCAGGCCCTCACCCCGGTCCTTCGGACCTCCCCTCTCCCGTTGCGACAGGCGAGGGGAAAGATCGGTACTCCGTTGTTTTCTGTTCTTTGCTCTCTGTTCTTCCCCGGTTCTCCTTTGTTTCTTTGTTCGTTTGTTCGTTTGTTCCTTCGCTCCTCCGCAACTCAGTGTCCGATTCTTGCGTCATAGTGCGCAGTCCATTGACGCTGTGTGTTATGATGCGCATGGTTTAGCGCACTACGATGCGGCGTTCAGTGTAGCTTAATGAGGAGGATCAGATGGCCCTAACTTGTCCAAACGGCCATGTCAACGATGAAGGAAACCGCTTTTGTGAACAGTGCGGTGCGCCGCTGCAGCAACCTCAAGCCGATGTTGTGCAGCCAGTCGCGCAGGCCACTGCCCCTGCGGGCGCGTCCAGCAGCACATGTCCCGTGTGTGGACAGGAAAATGTGCCTGGAACCGCGTTCTGCGATAATTGCGGTACCGCGCTTCCGCCGCCGATGCCCGCCAGCGAGGAGCCGTCTCCCAGCGCGCCCGCCGATGCAGCCCTGACCAGCGCGCCCGCCGACGCGTCTGGTGGCGCGGCGCTGACGAGCGCTCCTGCCGACACGTCTGGCGGCGCGACGGTAACCTGTCCTCAGTGCGGCACCGTAAACGATGCGGCGAACCGCTTTTGCGATAATTGTGGCGCGAGCCTGTCCGATACGGGCGCGGCAGCGCAGCCTGACACAGGCCAGTCGACCGCAGCGCAGGCCGATGCAGGTCAAGTCGATGCAGGCCAAGTTGCTGCTCAGCCCGACGCGTCAGTAGATCAGTCGGACGCCAGCGCGCAGGGCATTGATGTTCCCGCAGTTGCTCCCGAGGAGAGCGCCGCGCCGGTAGCCGAGGCGACGCCGCCAGCGCCAGCTGAGGAAGCCGCGCCCGCCGCGATCGATCCGACGCTGGCAGCTCCCGAGGCACCGCCGGCCTCCGCGACGACGGATTCAAGCGCCGATCGTCAGCGCCTGGAAGAGGAGATCCGCACGCAGCAGCAGGTGATAAGCCACCTGGAGCAGATGCAGGCGAGCTTCGGCGCGGCAACGCCGGCAGCGGTGGTGCAGGGTCTGGAAGAAGCGCGCAAAAAGCTGGCCCAGGTCGAGAGCGATCTTCAGGCGCTGCCAGCAGCACAGCCCGCCGCCGATCCGGTCGAGGTGGCGCGTCTGGAAGAAGAGATCCGCACGCAGCAGCAGGTGGTGAGCCAGCTAGAGCAGATGCAGGCGAGCTTCGGCGCGGCGACGCCGGCAGCCGTGGTGCAGGGTCTGGAAGAAGCGCGCAAAAAGCTGGCCCAGGCCGAGGGCGATCTTCAGGCGCTGACGGGTGGATCTACCACTTCGGCGGCGATACCGGCACCAGCGCAGAGCCAGCCCGCACAGGCGGCGCAGCCTGCGACACCGGAGCCGGCGCAGAGCCAGCCCGCACAGCCTGCCACGCCGGCCATTCCCAGCCAGCCGGTGGAGTCTGCCGCGCCGGTAGTTGTTCCGGCCACGGGTGGCACCAACCAGCTGCCGCCGGCTCCCGCCCAGCCACAGGCCAGCGGGCCGCGCTTTGAAAGCCGTGATGGCGCGGTATTGAGTCTGCCGCGCACTGGTGGCGAGATCGTGATTGGTCGCGACGATCCCATCAGCGGGATTCATCCCGACGTGGATCTAACACCCCACGGCGGCGAGGCGGGCGGCGTTAGCCGTCGGCACGCAGTGCTGCGCGAAAGCAACGGCCAGTGGCTGCTGACCGATCTCAACAGCACCAACTACACCCGCATCGACGGCAATCGCCTTTCGCCGGACACGCCGACGCCACTCAACGACGGTGCGCGCGTCCAATTCGGGCGGCTGGAGTTCGATTTCCGCGCCGCCTAAAATCGTTTGATCCCCGAGGCCGGCTTGTCTCAACGACAGGCCGGCCTTTTTTATGTCTCGGGCACTGTCAGGCTCAGCTTTTCAAGGCTCGATCGCCAGGTTGCGGGCAGCGGCGCGCGCAGCAGGATCGGCTGGTGCGTGACGGGATGGCTAAAGCCAAGCTGTGCGGCATGAAGCAGATGATGCGGAATCGGCGTATCGTCGAGGGTTAGCAGGCCGTTGTAGCGCGCATCGCCAAGGATTGGATGGCCGAGATGCGCCAGATGCAGCCGGATCTGGTGCGTGCGCCCAGTGATCGGCTGGGCGTGCACCAGCGTGGCTTGCTCAGTTCGCGCGACGACCTCGAAGCGGGTTTGCATCAGCTTGACGCGCTGCGAGCCGTAGGGCAGCTTTTGCCCGACCGCTTCCAGCGGATAGATGCGGAACAGGCCGCCCTGACCGCGTCCATGGCCTGTCTCGACCTGGAAGCTATCGCGCTCGATGGTGCCGGTTGCCAGCGCCAGATAGCGCTTCTTCATGCCGCCCGATATAAATAGCTCCTGCAATGCACGGTTGATCCCCGGATCTTTGCTGACCAGCAGCACGCCCGAGGTGTCGCGATCCAGCTGGTGCGCCATATGCAGCGGCGCTTTCTGCCAAGGGCGATCTTTGACGAGCTCGGTCAGCGCGTACGGGATTGCGCCGCGGATATCCCAGGGTGTATAGTTGGAGTGCCAGCCGGGCCGTTTATTCAGCGCCAGCAGCCAGCGATCTTCCCAGAGAATATCGTCGGGTGTGATCGTGACGGGTGTGTAGCTGCCGCCGGGTGGAAAATGGATCACCAGCTGCGCGCCGCTCGTGACCGTTAGATCGGCCTGGCGCACCCGCTGGCGATCGATCCAGACCGCGCCGCGCTCGATCAGCGCGTGAGCCGCAGCCGGCGCAAGCTCCGCCCATTTCGCGACGATCTGTTCCAGCCTCAATCCAGCTTCTTCATCGTCGATCACGTGTTCGATCTTGGGCCGTGGCGGCTCCTGGTTTTCGCTCTGATCGTTCATTAATCTGCTCTACCTAATAAAGAACAAAGAACCGGGTGCCCTCTGGGCGAACAAAGAACAAGGGCCTATGAACAGTGTTTTTGTGTGCATACAGTGTTCTTAGTGTTCTTCCGTATTATTGCATGATCGCCGGATCTTCCGTGTTTGCGTGAGACTGGCAGCGCGCGAAGAGATGGCATTAGTTTTGCATAGAAGCAGCATACACGGGTTCTTCGTGTGTTGAATCACTCAGAAGTGGACAAGCGAAGCTCTTTGAGGCCGCAGAACATCCAGTCTTGCGTCTTACGCTGTGACTGCGTCCGGCTCGGAGCATAGGAGGATCGCCTGATGCAGCGGCGGATCGTTGTAGCATTTGGATTTTTTTGCCTGGCGCTGGCGGCGCTGGTTATACGATATCTGCCTGTCCATTATGCTCACTATGAGCTTGGCGATCCCAGCGAGGGCGTCTTCGCGAGCGGCTTTTTTGCCGCAGAGTTCGACGGCGGCGCGGTGGTGCGCTGGAGCCAGGCCGATCCGCAGCTCCAGGTTCCCCTGCCTGATCGTCGCGGCGCGCAGCAAATAACGCTGGCTATGCGTACGGAAGAAGCTGATCCGCTGCCGCTGGTGGTGGAGTTTGATCGCGTGGCCATGGCGACGACGACCACTTCGGCGCTGCGATCCTACCATCTGATCGCGCCGGCAGCCAGTGAGCGCACGTTGGCGCTGAAGCTGCATGTGGCCGATGTGGCTATCACGCCGCAAAGTCCGCGTGGCGTGGCCGTGGATCGGGTAGATGTGATCGGACGCGGCGGCTGGCCGTCGTTGCCCGATCTCCTTGCGATGCTGGCGCTGGCGCTGATTCCCGCGCTGCTGATGGCGCTGACCGCGAATCTGCTCTTCGATTGGTCGGTGGTGCCGAGCGCGCTGCTGCTAAGCCTGTATGTGCTGCTGCCCGCCGGCGATCTGCCAGGGCTGCTGCTGATCGGGCCGCTGATCGCGCTGCTGGTCGCCGGCATCGTGCTGCTGCCGGTCGCGCGACAACATCCGCTGCCGGTGCTGCTGGCTCTGACCGGCGGCGCGCTGCGCATCTACGCACTAGGCTGGGGCGGCGGCTACTTTTTCCATCCCGAAGAGCAGGCGCTGGCCCAAGGGATCGCCGACGAGCCGCTGCAACGGCTGAGCTTGTGGACGGCAGGCTGGGCCGCGCAGCTAAGTGGTAATCCGGTCTGGTCTGAGCCGTGGAGCCTGGTACTGCTCGGTCGGTTTTGGTCGGCGCTGCTCGGCACGGCGCTGATCGTCGTGGTCTATGTTCTGGGCCGGCGACTGCTGCGACCACGCTGGGCGACGCTTGCGGCGGCCTATGTGGCGTTTGTGCCGGTGCTGATCCAGCAAAGCCACTTCGCGACGGCGAGCGCGCTGAATACGCTGCTGGTGGCGCTGCTGCTGCTGAGCAGCGTCGAGGTGGTGGTGACGGGCCGGCTGCGGCATTCGATCGCGTGTGGCCTGTGGTCGGGCGCGGTGCTGGCGCTTTGTCCGCAAGGCAGCACGCTGTTGATCGCGCCGGTGATCGCGCACTTGATGATGCGTCCACGCCGCTCGCCGGCCTGGGTGACGGCGACGACTTCGGCGATGGTGTGTCTGGCGGCGCTGCAATGGTCGTTCGGCGGGATCGGAGCGACGGTTGTGGCATCCACGGCATTGGCGCAAAACGGCGGCACGGCGGCCATGCCAAGCCCGGAAGCGTCAACTGTTGACGCGATCATTCACGCGCTCTTCAACATCTTGCTATGGAGCCTCGGCCCGCTGCTGATGCAGGTGAGTATTGTCGGCTGGTGTTTCGGTGTGATCCAAAGCTTGTACGATCGGCGCGATCGGCTGTGGCTGCCGCTGCTGTGGAGCGTAGGTGCCTACTTCGTCGTGGCAGCGCTGAGTCCGGAGCCGGCACAAAGCCTGCCGCTGCTGGTGCCGCCGCTGTGTCTGACCGCCGCCTTTCTGCTGCAATCGTTTGCTGTGCGCCTGGATCATCCCCTGGGCCAGCGCACCGTGCGGCTGCTCGCCGGAACCGGTCTGGGCCTGGCGCTGATGATGTCGATCGGCCTGGTCAACGTGTATCGCGCGCCCGACTCACGCATCGCTGCGAGCCGCTGGCTGCTGGCACATGTCGCCCCTGAGCAGCAGATCGTGTTTGACTCCTCGGTGTCGGAGCCGCTGCCGCTGGGCGCGGCGCATATCTATGCCTCCACCATGCTGGCCGACTCAACGGTCGACGGCGAGCAGCGCCGCGATCAATACGCCGCCGCGCTGTATCAGGCCAACTACGTGGTGCTCGCTGTCGACCGCGATGATTTTGCGCTCGGCCAGCAGATCCAGCGCGATCCTGTCGCCGCCTGCTACTACAAGGCGCTCTTCGACGGGCGGCTGGGCTTTGTGTCGCGCACCAGCTTCGACGCCCAGCCGAGCATCGCCGCCTGGACCATGGATGACAGCTGGGTCGATTCCGAGCTGCGCGCCTACGATCATCCGCGCGTGCGTATCTTCGAGCGGCTGGCCTCGCCCACGCCGGAGGCGATCGATCTGATGCTCAACTGTGACGGAAAATAGAACCTAGAACTAAGAACCTAGAACCTAGGAAGAACAAACGAACAAACGAACAAGTTAGTACCACTATTCCCCCTCGCCTGTGGCAACCGACGCCGAAGCCGGCGGAGGTTCGGGGCAGGGGGTTAGGGGGTGAGGGCCAAGAACTAAGGCTCTGAGGGTACAATTTTGCAATCCAGGTGTGCAATTTGATGCGGAGGGCGTGATTGATCACGCCCTGATCTCGATCTTTTAGTTCATTCGTCGATTGATTCGTTAATCATTTACTGTCATGCTTCCCGTGCCTGTTTACATTCGGGCTAGAACAGCAACGCCTGGATCAAGCCCAAAGGAGACGATGATGTCCGAGTCTGAGACGGTAATGCCCGGCGATGACGCGACGGTCACGCTGCGCGAGGTGACCAAGGAAACG
>JAFAYS010000401.1 GCA_019240175.1 Chloroflexota bacterium
CGCTTCTCCGGCGAGGGAATACCCACCATCGCCAGTAGCTCAGCGGCACGATTGCGGGCCTCGCGACCGGTCATCTTCATGTGCAGCTCAAGCGACTCCGTGATCTGGCGTCCGATCGTCAGCACCGGATTGAGCGACGTCATCGGATCTTGAAAGATCATCGCGATATCTTTACCGCGAATATGCCGCATCTCGTCTTCGCTGTACTTGAGAAGATCGTCGCCGTCGAACAAGATCTGGCCACCGGCGATCTTGCCGGGCGGGCTGGGAATCAGCCGCATGATTGACAGCGATGTCACGGATTTGCCCGACCCCGACTCACCGACGATGCCGAGCGTCTCGCCCTTATCGACATAGAACGAAACACCGTCCACCGCCTTCACCACGCCGTCTTGCGTGTAGAAGTGGGTGCGGAGATCTTTCACTTCCAAAAGAGGTGGCATACAAACTCCAAAAACGGTACAAGTTTGCAATCCGGGCGCTAAGGTTTCAGCGCTGAGTTATTGATTTTGACGTGGGTCGAGCGCATCGCGCAGACCGTCGCCCAGGAAGGTAAAGGCCAGCGTGATCGACGCGATCGCGACTGCCGGCGCGATCATCAGCCACGGCTGCGCCTGCAGCGCACCCTTGCCGTCGAGGATCATGTTGCCCCAGCTCACTGGAAAGATCGCATCCGCTTTGGTCGCCGGCGGCAGACCAATGCCCAGGTACGAGAGCACCGCCTCGGTGATAATCGCGCCGGGCACAATGAAGGCACCCGCAACGATGATCGGGCTGAGCGAGTTGGGCAGCAGGTGCCGCAGCAAAATAGTATGATTGCGCGCACCGATCGTGCGGGCTGCCTCGACGAATTCCTTCTCCTTGAGCGACAAAATCTGTCCACGCACCAGCCGCGACACACCGACCCATTCGACGAAGGAGAGCGCCGCAAAAAGGATCAAAAAGCCGTTCCAGACTTTGCCGATCGGCGTATTCTTGAGCGCGGACATGACAATAATAAAGAACAGCAGCGATGGGAAGGAAAAGACAATATCGGCAAAGCGCATCAGCAGCGTATCGAGCCAGCCACCCCGATAGCCGGCGATCAGACCAATCGCCGTGCCGATCGACAGCGTGAGGATCATGGGAATAAAGCCGACGACCAGCGATGTACGCGTGCCGTAGATCAGACGGCTCAACACATCGCGGCCAATCGCATCTGTACCAAGCGGGTACTCCCACGATCCGGTTGTGCGCGGATTGTTTGGCGTTTCAACCCAGGCGGCCTGCCGGTACGTGTTGCCGGGATAAATCTTCAACGGAGGATGGGGCGCGATCAGGGGAGCTGCGATCGCAATAATGGCCAGCAGCATGATATACACAATACCAGCGACCGCCGCTTTATTACGCAACAAGCGCCGCCGCGCGTCACTCCACAGGCTACGAGGCGCGCGCGCTAAAAGCGTCCGATCCTCCTGTCCCATCGCAGTTCGAGAAGCTGTTGTTGCCATTGTTACCTCAACCACGAATTGTGAATGACGCGACGTTGCACGTTACGCGCTCTACGGGCCATTCGAGGTTCAATACGTGTCCTTACCAGCGAGTCCAAGCTTTCCCAAAGCCCTACCGATTGCGAATACGCGGATCTAAAAAGCCATAGCTCAGATCGACGAACAGATTCGCCAGCACCGTGAGCGTCGCAAAGATCAGCGTCGTGCCCATGATCATCGAGTAATCACGGCTTGAGATCGACTCCACGAAGTAGCCACCGATGCCGGGGATACTAAAGATGCCCTCGGTAATCACCGAGCCCGTGATCAGGCCGACCAGCGCCGGACCCAGCAGCGTCACTACCGGAATCAGCGCGTTGCGCAGCATATGCCGCACGATCACCGAGTTCTCCGATAAGCCTTTGGCCCGCGCCGTACGAACATAGTCCTGACGCTTGATCTCCAGCATGGTGGTGCGAGTGATGCGCGTAATAAACGACATCGTCGCCATACCAAGCACCAGGCCAGGCGCGATATAGGGCTTCCACGTATTCCAATCGTTGGTCGTGATATTGATCCACTTGAGCGTCGTGCCAAAGATGATCAACACCAGCAGGCCGGTGATAAACGTGGGCAGCGACACGCCGACCGTCGCAAAGAAGAGGCTAGCATAGTCGACAACCGTGTTCTGGCGCAGGGCGGCGATCACGCCGAGCGGCACGCCAACCACCACCGCAAAGATCAGCGCAAACACGCCAAGCCGCGCCGAGTAGGGCCACTGCTGCCGAATAATATCCTGCACATCTTTGCCGCGCTGACGATACGACGGGCCAAGATCGCCCTGGACTGCGTTCAGCATGTAGTTGCCGTACTGGCTGTCGATAAACGCGCGACCCAGGCTGATCGGATTGCGCACGCCCCCGTTCCAGGCGGCGCTGACCGCGCCCGTGTTGATGTACTGCGGCTTGTCCAGGCCAAAGCGCCGGTTGAGCGCAGCGACGGTTGCCGGGTCAACGTTTTTATCTTCGCGATCGAAAGGACCACCCGGAGCCTGATGCATCAAGAAGAATGTCACCAGCGATACAAAGAAAAGCACCGGGATCATCCAAAGCAGACGACGAATAATAAAGCGAATCATCGTTTGGTTCCTTGAGTGCCAACCGGGCTCGTCAAGTCTGTTTGACGAACCCGGTCGGTACATCTAGCACACTAGCACACGAGCGCTTCCACTCCACGAAGTGTGCCAGCGCAGACCGACTAGACGCTATCGCTCGATGGTAACGTTGAGCAAGCCAGTCTCCTGGCCAGGGAACGCCGAGTCCTGTGGCGTGAAGTCAACGTTCTTGACGTACGGCTTCACCAGGTAGGTGTTCTTGTTGTTGCTCAGCATGATCTCGCCCTGATCGGCGACGACCATGTCCTGCGCCTGCTGATACAGCTCGAAGCGCGTGTCGGGATCGGTCTCGACGTCGGCCTTGTCCAGCAGCGCGTCCAGCTCATCGTTCTTGTAGCCGATGTTGCGGGCGAAGTTGCTGCGCGAGTGCCAGTACACGCTCAGCCAGTTCTGCGGATCAGGATAGTCCGCGCACCAGCCGCCGCGATACAGCATCTGCGGATAGGTCGAAACGTCCTTACGCAGGTTGGTCAGCGTCGTGCTCTCAACCGGCTCCGGCACCAGCGTCACGCCCAGGTTGCTCTGCAGCATCTGGATGATGTACTCGACGCGCGCCTGGGTAGCAGGGTTGTTGCTGGGATAGCTGACGCGGATCTCGGGCAGGCCCTGGCCTTCTGGGAAGCCAGCCTCGGCCAGCGCGGCCTTAGCCTTCTCCATATCGAAGCCGAAGCGGGTCTCGCCTTCCTTGAACCCAGGATATCCTGGCGGAATCCAGGTCAGGGTCGGGACCTCGGTATCCTGCAGCGCGTCGCGGACGAAGGTTTCGCGGTCGAAGGCATAGGCGAACGCCTCGCGAACCTTCTGGTTAGTGAACGGCTCTTTGGTCAAGTTGAACGCGAGCACGAAGGTGCACGAGCCCGGATATTCCTGGAACTCCTGGCTCAGCTGCGGGTCGGTGCGCAGGGTCGGCGCGTCGTTCGGATCGGGCTCGACCATATCGACTTCGCCGTTCTTGTAGGCCTGCAGCGCCACGGCCAGGTCGTCGATGAAGCGCAGCTCAACGCCGTCCAGCTTCGGGCGACCCTGCCAGTAGTTCTCGTTGGGCTCGTACGCGATCAGGTTGTTGCCGCGGTCGATCGTGGTGACCTTCCACGGGCCGTTGCCGATGTGGTTCTCGGGGTTCTCATACCACTGATCGCCGCCGGCCTTGACCAGATCGTCCTTGGCCGGGTACATGACCCAAAGGCTGGCCAGCGTGTGGAAGTACGGCGTCGGCTGGGTCAGGCTGAAGACCAGCGTGCTCTCGTCGACAGCCTTCACGCCCAGCGCCTCAAACTTGCTCTGCAGCGTGTCGGTGCCGGTCGGAACCTCGGTGTTGATAATGTCATCAGCACCCTGGATCATCGAGATCGAGGTCTGATAGTCGCCGGGGAGGTTCGGATCAAGCGTGCGATACACGGCCTTGGCGAAGTCTTCCGCTGTGACCGGCG
>JAFAYS010000539.1 GCA_019240175.1 Chloroflexota bacterium
AGCCGCTGCTGCGTCTGCTCGCGCTCCATCAACAGCTGCTGATGCGCCCGCGTCAGCTCACGATGGCCGAGATGCACCTGCTCGATCAACAGCACGTTATGCACAGCCACCGCCGACTGACGCGCGATCGTGGCGAGAATCCGCTCATACTCCGCGTTCAGCTCACTATCATCGCACCACGGCCCGATCAGCAGAATGCCTTGCAGCACACCGCCGGAGTGGAGCGGCACCCAGCGCGCGACATTCGGCAAGGCCAGCAGCCGCTGCTCAAGCGGCACCAGCGACGCGTCGCTCGTCGCGTCCCAGAGCTTGGCATGAGCAACCAGCGCCGGCTGCTGCGCCAGAAAGCGCGCCAGCTGCCCATCGCTGGGCAGCCGCTGCTCGCTGAACACATCAGCGCCGAAGCCGGTCGCGCCGAGCAGCACCAGCGAGTCTTCGCGATCTTTGATCCAGAGCGCCACGCCCGATAAATGCAGCGCGTCGGGCAGCTCGTCGATCACCAGCTGCCGCAGCCGGTCGCGATCGAGCGTGAGCGCCAGCAGCCCCGAGAGCCGCTCGACCACATCCAGATAGTGCAGCGTGTGGCCGTACCAGATCCAGTTCATCAGCTGTTGAAGCAGCTTTTGCAGCGGCAGCGCCAGCAGCAGCAGGCCCACGCTGAGCAGCGCATTTGCCAGCGGCCACTGCTGCAGCGTGCGCTTGGGCAGCGCCAGCGTCACAGTGAGATAGATCGCCAGCAGCAGGATCGCCAGCATGTAATAGCCCGCCGCACGATTTAGCACCCGCTCGACGCGCACCAGCCGGTAGCGAAAGATCGCATACACGTAGGCCAGCGGGCTGAGCAGCAGCCAGGGAAACGTGATCTCGTAGGGCAGCACCGGCGCGCGTTGCAGCGTTTCGGGCAGCAGCGAGAAGAGCAGCGGCAAAAACGCCAGGATCGAGCCGCTCACAAACAGCCGCAGCCGCTGCCGCGCGACCACCGAGTCCAGCGTCTGGTAGTTGTACACCAGAAACAAGACCGTCAGCGCCAGCCCGATCATCAGATTCAGGCGAATCCCGGCGTTGAGCTCGACGAACCAGGATCGCGAGCGCAGAACGTCGAGCGGCCAGCTCAGCGCCAGCGGCAGCGTCAGGAGCGCCGCCACCGCGTACAAGATCCAGATCAGCCGCTGCTCCCACCAGCGCAGGACGCGGCCAAAGACCGTCAGGTGGAAATGGACCGCCAGCGGCGCGATCCAGGTGAGCGTCAGTGAAAAGATCCGGCTGCCGGGCGAGCTATCCAGCACCGAAAGCTGGCCAGCGGCGAGGACACTGGCACTCAGCAGAAAAAAGGCGATCGTGGAGTAGGTTTGGCGCAGCTTCCAGGTGAGCAGGCCGACGCCCCAAAAGCCCACACCGACGATCAGCGGCTCTAGCCCGCGCAGTCGCGAGAAACAGGCGGCAGAGCGGCTCAGCGCCGACTCGGCGAGATCCATGCAGGAATACTGCCAGGTCTCGACGCCGGACCACAGGATCAGCAGGATGCTGGCAACCAGAAAGCTGCCGACGAAGCTGTGCTGCCAGAAGGATTTGTAACTCTTTGCATCGCGCATTATGTTCGATTCAAAGGTGTGAGTCGTGGAAAAAGATCCTCGACGAGCGCCGCCAGCGGCTGCGTCATCTGGCTGGCCGGATCGACCTCCCGTAGCGCCGCCAGCGCGTGCTGCTGAAAGACGCGCGCCGTCACCGCCAGATAGGCCTGCGCTCCCAAATCGATCAGCTGCTGGCGCGCCGCCTGCTGGCTTGGCACATCGTGCGCTGCCGCACACTCCAACAAGCTGTTCAGGGCAGGGCGCTCATCCGGCGCGACCACCGACAGCGCATAGCAGACCGGCAAGGAAAGCCGCCGCGCCGCGAGATCGCTGATGTGCTCGGGTCGCCAGATACCCACAAAGTCGTCGGCGATCTGTAGCAGCACGCCCAACTGCTCGCCGTAGCTACGGAAATGATCGAGCGTTGCCGCATTCGCTCCGCCGACCAGCGCTCCGGCCCAGGCGGCCCAGCCGAGCAGCGCCCCGGACTTGGCCCGCGCGATCGAGAGCCAGCGCTCGGGATCGACCGCTGCGGCATCGGCGCGAGCGGCCAGCAGATCGGCGTGCTGACCTGCGGAGGCGACCAGCACCGCACGCTGCGCGGCCTGCGTTAGCTGCTGGATCTCCGCTAGCGGCGCGTCGAGCGTTGCCAGCAGCAGCGGTACGGTGGTCAGGACACCAGTTGCAAGATTCAGATCCGCCGCTGGATCGTTCGCGTCGCCGTCCTCGATGTCGTCGAAGAGCTTGGCCGCGATATGCAGCATCTGCCACGCGGCACCAACCGGCACCGCCCGATCAAGCGTGCCGCCGACCGCCTGGCAGGCCAGCAGCGGCAGCCGCGCGACTGAAAGCTCAGGTGTGGCCGCGCCGGCCCAGCGATCGATGCGCCGGAGGATCGCCGTGGCATACGCTTCGGTCAAGGGCTCGCCGCGTAGCGTCTCCTCAACCAGCCGCGCGATCAGCTGCCAGCACTCATCCATACCTGCCCGATGACACTACCTAGGCGACGCGCTCGTCGTCGGAAACCACGCCGAGCGTCCAGCCGCTGGCCTGAGGATTCATGCCCGACAGATCCTGCGGCGCGGCCTGCAACAGCGGGCGCAGCTCTGCTAACGCCGTCTGCTCGGCGGCGCTCAGGTCGGCGGCAGGAAGTTGATTATTGGTGACCAGGGCGTGGACGATCTGTGCGATGGAGTTCATAGTATTCCCCTTGTGTTTGTGTGAGGGCGAAGCAAAGCTCAAGGGTTGCGCATCCTGAGCAGCTCAACTGCTTCAACGCCAACCAGCCACACGGCGTGGATTGGGTCCGATAAGGCGACATTGCCTCCATACAGCGATGCAAGTGAGATTGTGCTGCACTTCTAGATGCCTCGGTGCAAGACTGTATAAAGGGGGGATGTTTATACGAACTTTATACAAATGCAGCTTCTGTATTGTAATACGTTTATTTGAAATTTGCACGCAGCAATTTTGCCTACTTTTCGCTGTTGCGCATATAGCCATACACAGCAACAAGCACGCGAGATCGGATCGCTCCGATGCCGCGTGCTCGTGAAGATTGCCGGCAGATTGGAATTGTCACGGGCTGACGCGAGCTAGCGCGCGAACGCTTCCAGGTCGTTGACGAAGCGCTGCGGCCACTCGACATGCAGGCCGTGGCCGGTCTCCGTGTAGAGCTTGAAGGTCGAGTTCGGGATCGTCGCGTCGAGCTGCTGCTGCTCTTCCAGCGTAAAGATGCCGTCGCGATCGCCCCACACGATCAGCGTCGGCGCTTTGATCTGGCCCAGCTGCGCGCTGTGATCTTCCGCCAGCAGCCCGGCGAGCGTCTGCTTCCAGACTGAAGCCGGCAG
>JAFAYS010000176.1 GCA_019240175.1 Chloroflexota bacterium
GAATATTATCATTTTTCAATACAACCCGGAAACGCTGTCGCGCTCGCTGTCGCCGTACGAGCCGCAGTATTCGGCGGAGTCTCGCAATGTGCCGGGCGCTCGCGCGGCCTCGCAAAGCGGCAGCGGCGGGGAGGCACCGGCCCCCAACGCGCGCTCGCAGCCCTACGATCCGCAGGAATCGTTCACGCTGCGCCTGATTCTGGATGCCTCCGACGCCCTGGAAAAGCCCGCGTTTCACCCGGTGGCGGTGGCAACCGGCGTGGCGGATCGGCTGGCCGCGCTGGAAATGCTGCTCTACCCGATCACTGAGGACATCAGCCTGCTCGGCTCAGTCAGCGGCTCGTTGAGCGGCGCGGTCGGCGGCGCGTCAGCCTCGATCGGTGGAGCGGTCGGCGGCGGCAGCCCATCCGGACCCGAGATCCCGGCTCGCAATGTTCCGGTCACGCTTTTTGTCTGGGGCCCTGGCCGGATTGTGCCGGTGCGCGTGACAACCTTCAGCGTGGAAGAGCAAACCTTCTCGCCGCTGCTCTACCCGCTGCGCGCCACCGTCTCGCTGGGCATGACCGTGCTGCAGCCGAGCGCGTTTCAGCGCTATGAGAGCCGGGGCGATCGCTTCACGCCAATTCCGCTCACGCCCGAAGAAGAGCTGGCCGTCGGCGCGTACAAGTTCACGATGGTCCAGAAGCAGGTGCTGGCCACGGTCAACACCGTCGAGACGATCACCGGTATGCATTCGTTCTAAAGGAAAGCGCTATGAACTTCGATCCCAAGAGCCGCTATGCCAAGGCCCCAGCTACAACCGTCACGGATGCGCGCGGACGAACCGTCGCCGCCGTGCTGCCGCCGGACGCGCCCGCGCAGCTGCTGCTGGGCTACCATGTGCGGCGACAAGGCGAGCATCTGGATCATCTGGCGGCGCGCTATCTGGAAAATCCACACGGCTACTGGCGCATTGCCGAGATCAACGATGCGATGTTCGCCGAGCAGATCTCCGAGGCGATCGAGATCGCTATTCCGGCGAAAGGCAGCTAAGCATGGCCTGGGGTACTGTGATCGTTGCGGGCGGCGCGCGGGCCGATGATCTGATGGGCCTGGCGCTGGCGGAGGTGCATGAGCAGGTCGGCAAGCCGACGACCTTCTACCTGCGCTATCCGGTGGAGCGCGACGCCAACGGCGATCTGTTTCCGCTCAAAGAGCCGCGTCTGGCACCGGGAGCAGAGATCGCGGTCTTTCAGCGCGGCGCGGCCTTCAACGATTGTTTGGTCAAAGGCTACGTGTTTAGCCATCAGATCCGGCTGGTTCACGGCGTTGAGGGCTCGACGGTCGAGGTGATCGGCGCGGACAGTACGATCTTGATGGATCGCGAAACCAAGATTACACAGTGGGCCGATAACACCAGCGATAGCGACGCGGTAAGTAGCATTCTCGGCAGCTACGGCCTGACGCCCGACGTCCAGAGCACCAACACGCGTCACATGGAAAACAAGCGCACGCTGATCCAGCACGACACCGATCTGAACTTTATTCAGATGCTGGCCCGGCGTAACGGCTATCTGTTCTGGGTGCGCGCCGACGAGTTGCTGGCCGAGACCGCGTACTTCAAGCCGCCCGCGCTGGATGCCGTCACGGACGCGCCGCTGCTGCGGATCAATCTGGATAACCCAAATATGCGCACGTTCGAGATCAGCTGGGACGTCGAGCGGCCAACCAGTGTGATCGCGGCGGCCTACGATGGCGCGGCCAAAACCACGATCGACGGCTCGGGAGTCGTGCCGCCCACTACGTTTGCCGGCGATGAGCCGCTCAGCTCGATCGTCGGCGGGCCGCGCTCGACCAGCGTGATCGCAGCGGTGGCGGATGCCGGCGATCTGACCGGGCGCGCGGCGGGCGTGCTGAACGATTCGAGCTGGTTTGTGCAGGCGACCTGTACCGTCAGCGCGGAGGAGGTCGGCGCGGTGATCCACGCGTACTCGCTGGTCAACGTCCACGGCGCGGGCACGCGCTTCAGCGGATCGTACTTTGTGGCGGCGGTGCGGCATGTCATGAACAGCGACGCGCATCTGATGACGCTGACGCTGGTGCGTAACGGCTGGAAGCCTTAGGTAACAGGATAGAACGATGCTGCTGGATAGAGATCATCTTGAGACGGTGATGGACTGGGTGCGCACACGCTACTTCGGCAAGTACGCCGGGCAGGTTGTCGACACCAACGATCCGCTGGGCAAGGGCCGGCTGAAGGTTAAGGTTCCCGATGTTTTCGCCGACGGTACCGCTGTGTGGGCGCTGCCCTGCGTGCCCTACGCCGGCGATCAGATCGGCTTCAAAAGCTTTCCGCCAGTCGACTCGAATGTGTGGGTCGAGTTCGAAAAGGGCGACATCAGCTATCCCGTGTGGGTCGGCTTTTTCTGGGGCGATAACGAGATGCCCGCGGAGGCCGGCCAGGACGATAACGTCAAGCTGTGGAAGACCGGCGCGTTCACGATCAAGATCGATGATCAGGCCGGCGAGCTGACGATCACGGCCAGCAGCGGCGCGACGCTCACGATCGCCAGCGAGATCAAGGCCGAGGTCAGCCTTTCATCGGCGACAGTGGCCGATACCGGCGTGACGATCGACGGCGGCGGCAAGAAGATCGAGATCACCCAGGTCAGTGTGCGCATCAACGACGGCGCGTTTGAAGTTACTTGAAGAACAAGGGAACGAACAAACGAACAAAAAAGAACCAAGAACCAAAGGAATAGAGAACCAAGTAGGCATAAGCATAAAACACGGCAACTAGAATCTTTCTTTGTTCCTTTGTTTCCTTGTTCCCTTGTTCTGTAAAGGAAGCCAGATGCCAGGCAGCGTTTTGACAACTCAGAGCCAGATGCAGTGCCCACACGGCGGGCGCGTCCAGGCGACCAGCTCGAATACCAAGGTCAGCGCGGGAACCGGCGCGTATGTGCTGCGCATGAACGACACGTTCACGATCGTCGGTTGTCCGTATCAGATGCCCGCGCCATCGGGCACCGTGCCCAGCCCGTGCATGCGCGTGCAGTGGCTAATCGCGGATCGGCGCACGCAGGCGGGCCAGCAGCCAACGCTCAGCGAGACCAGCGTCGGGCTGTGTTTCAGCGCGCAGCAAGTGCCGCAGGGCAACGTAAAGGTTGTCAGCACGCAGGGCAAGGCCAAGAGCCAGTGATCTTTTTTGTGCGATCCACGGCCAGGAAAGGATAGCGACATGCCGACACAGCCGATCTACAGCATCCGACATCCCATGGGCGTCGACTCGGCGCTTGGCCGGATCGCGGTGGAGACGAACTACGCGGAACACGTCGAGCAGATGATCTTACAGGTTTTGCTCACCAATCCCGGCGAACGACCGCACCGCCCGGACTTCGGCTGTGGCTTGCGCCGCATGTTGTTTGCGCCCAACGATCCGACCGTGGCGACGCTGACGCAGGTAACCGTGTATCAGGCGCTGACCCGCTGGCTCGGCTCGGTGATCGAAGTCGGCGCGGTCGAGGTCCACGCCTTCGAATCTACGCTCGAAGTTTCCGTTAGCTATGTGCTCAAGGCGCGGCTGGAACGGCGGATTCTCAATATCGAGGTGACGCGATGACGACCGCCGCCGAAGATCGCCTGGCCCTGCTAGGCGGTCAATCGCTGCTGACCGGCATCGATTTTGTGTATGTTCACGAGACGCAGGATCGGCTGGACGTGTATTTTTTGCGATCGCCCGAGACGCTGGATGTGCCGCTGCCGGGCTCGCTGCCGATCAGCGCGCTTCGTATCGAAAATACGCGCGATGCCAACATGCCGCCCGTGCTGATCACCGGCCTGAGCTGGGGCGTGGTGGATAGTCGTACGGTGCTCAAGCTGGAGCTGATTCGCCCGGCCTCGTTCGCCGACCATCGCCTGACGATCAGCGACCCGGTGGTGCCGGCACGCATCGATCCCTACTACGCCAGCAAAATCTTCAGCTTTCAGGCCAACTGCCCGACTGGCCTGGACTGCGAGCCCGACGAGCCGCCGCCGTTCCCGGAAACCTACGTCGATTTCCCGGTCGATTACACGGCGCGCGACTTTTTGAGCTTTCGTCAGGCGCTGCTGGATTTTGCATCGCAGCGCTACCCGCGCTGGATCGACCGGCTGGAAGCGGATGTTGGTGTGATGCTGGTCGAGGTCATGAGCGCGCTGGCCGACGAGATGGCCTACAGCCAGGATCGCATCAGCCGCGAGGCGTTTCTGGCGACGGCTACCCAGCGCTTTTCGCTCCGCCAGCTGGCGCGGCTGGTCGATTACGAGCCCTTCGATGGCCAATCTGCTAGCACAGTGCTGGATTTCACAGCCTCGGCGGCGGGCGTGTTGCCGATCGGGACGCGCGTGACGGATGCCGACGGCGTGTACACCTTCGAGGTCGGCCTGGGCCTGTTCGATACGGGCGGCGGCTACGCGATCAATCCGGCGCGCAATCGTTTTCTGCCCTACTTCTGGGACGAAGACGATACCGATCTGCGCGAAGGTTCGACCGAGCTGTTTGTGGTCGGTGCGGCTGAGGCGGCCTTCCCACCGGTCAGCGGCGGCTACCCGATTCTGCTGCAAACCAACCCATCCGATCCTTCGGACCCGGCGGCGCGGCTGTTTGTGCGCCTGCTGAGCGTTAACGACGAGACCGACCCGCTGACCGGCGATCCGATCAGTCGTCTAACCTGGGACACGCCCACGCCATATCGTCTTGATAAAACGGCGCTTGAGGTGCGCGCCAACCTCGTGCCGGCGACGGCGGGACTGACGCGACGGCTGGCGTTCACAGTCGGCGCGTCGTCCGATCCGGGTGCGCCCGCGCTGCACACAATTCAACGGCGCGGCGCTGATGGCGTGCCGATCTACCGCGTCAGTTTGCCCGGCACCGACGAGGCGGGCATTGCCCATCTTTATAGCGAGACACTCGGCGGTCTGCGCGCTGAGATTCGGCTCTACCGTGGGCAGAAGATCGCCGGCGAGTGGCAGCCGATCGCGACCGACGAGTGGCAGTGGCGCGGCTCGCTGCTGGGCGCGGCCTCGTCTACGCCCTTCGATCCGCATTTCACGCTCGACGATGGCATGTGGGGCCGCGTGGTTGGCTACCCGATTCCCGGCGGCGAGCACGTGCATGAAGATTATCAGACCGGCGCGGGCCTGACGATTCGCTTCGGCGATGGTGAGTTCGGCATGATCCCGGCGGACGGCTCGGTCTTTGTCGCCGACTATCGCCTGAACACTGGCGAGAATCTACCGCGCGCCGTGCTGACGCGCATCGATCCGTCGATGCCGATTGCCTTCGCGGTCGCCGTGACCAATCCTGAGGCAACATTTGGCGCGCTGCCCGCCGAGAGCGCCGAGAGCGTGCGTGCCAATGCGCCCGAAGCTTTTCGCGCGGTCACCTATCGCGCCGTGAAGCCGGACGATTATGCCGAGGCGATCGAGCGGCTGCTGTGGGTGCAGAACGCGGGCGCGTCGATGCGCTGGACCGGCAGTTGGCGCACGATCTTTGCCAGCGCCGACCCACGCGGCGCGGTCGAGTTGACCGAGGCGCAGCGCCGCGAGATGGATCAGCAGATCGATCGTTTCCGGCAGGCGGGCCAGGACGCCCAGCAGCGACCGCCGCGTTTCGCCGATCTGGACATCGAGATCACGGTGTGCGTCGAGCCGTCGGCGTATGCCGGCGCGGTGAAAGCAGCGGTGATCGCGGCGCTGGTCGGGCCGGGCGGCTTTTTCTCGCCCGACAACTTCACCTTCGGCAGCGTTCTGTATCGCGGCGCGCTAGAGGCGGCGGTGGGCGCGGTGCCCGGCGTGCTGGCGGTAGAAAAGATCCGCTTCCGCCGGCGCGGGCATTTCAAGTGGCGGCAGTTCGGCGTGTACGAGGCGTTCTACGCGCCCGGCATCGATACGATCATTCGCGTGGCCAACGACCGCATGTATCCTGAGCGCGGCATGATCGACGTGATCGTCAAGGGAGGGGCCTAAGATGACATCCACACCTGCGCCGCAGCCGGGCCGTCCTCACGAGCCGTCGCAGATGCGAATCGCGCCGGGACTGGCTTCGATCTTGACGCGTCGCCAGATCGGGATTTTTCCCGCGTTTCGGGCGGCCATGCTGGAAGACGCTTCCCGCGAGCTTGCGCTACGTGGCGCGAACTGGCTCGGGCGCGATGTCGACGATTTTGGCGTGATGCTGACCGAGATGTTCGCCTATGTCTGCGATGTACTGGCTTTTTATGACGGCCTGATCGCCGGTGAGTCGTATCTGCGCAGCGCCGCGCGGCTGAGCAATGTGCGTAAGCTGACCGGGCTGATCGGCTACCTTCCGCGTCCAGCGGTGGCCGCCCAGGTCGATCTGGCGCTCTCGCTGGAAGGCCGGCTGCCGGTGCCGGTGCCGGCGGGAACCGCTTTTCGCTCGGCGTCGTTTGCCGGCCCCGACGGCGACGAAAAGCCGCAGGTTTTCACGGCACTGGCGGGCGGATCGTTCTATCCGCTGCGTGCCAGGTTTACGCTGCTGCCGCTGCCCACAACCAAGCTGGCGGGAGCGAACAATAGCACGCTGCTCACGCAGTCGCTGACCTGCACGCGCGGCTCGGTCACGCTCAAGGCCGGCGATCCGGCGCTGGTGCGCACCAGCAGCGGCTACGCGGCGGCGCTGGTCGAGAGCGTAGACAGTGACGAGGATGCCGTCGGCAATCCGATCAGCCGCGTGAACTTCAAGGATACGCTAGAGCTGAGCGGCGGAACCGCGCTCAGCAACACCGCGCTTCAGCGTCCAACCGGCAGCGCGTTTGTGAATCTGTACCACTACATCTACTCGCCCAATGAAAAACCGGCAGGCTACTACTATCGCGGCGTGGTCCTTGACGCGCTGTATCGCTCGATCAAGACCGGCGATGTAGTGCTGATCCGCAAAGGCGAGCACGTACGCTGGTTCACCGTCGAAAGGGTCGATACGTACAGCTGGACGGTGCAATCCAGCCAGACGATCACCACCAAGATCGACAGTGCGACGAATGCGAACGATGCGACCAGCACCACCACGGTTCCCGCCGTGACCATGCCACTCACGCGCCTGACATTTGTTCAGGAGTGGAACGGCAACGCCCAGCGCGCGCCGCAAGATACTGAATCCTGGGATTTGTACGACACCGACGATATGACCGTCTACTTTGGCATGAGCGCCGCCGGTAAGCTGTTCGGGGAGGCCAAGGCCACGATCAGCCCCAACGATCCGCTGCGCGTGCGCGAAAAAGTCGAGGCGGTCGCGCCTGAGGCCGAGCCGGAGCGCTTTATTCTGCGCGATCGTGACGAAAACGCGATCAGCGTGGACGGCGCGCTCTCGACCAACGGCACGCTCACGGTCAGCAACGCCGACGCTTGGGATCGTGATCTCACGCCGCCGGTCACGGTCTACGGGGCGATCGTGCGGGCCACACGCGGTGAAAAAGTCGGCAATGAGCTGCTCGGCGTTGGCGATGGCAGCATGCCCAACCAAACCTTCAAGCTGAAAAAGAAGCCGCTGACGTATCTCAGCGCCGCCGATGCCGAGTCGGGAGTACAGAGCACGCTTGAAATCTATGTGGACGGCGTCAAGTGGCGCGAGGTGCCGCGCTTCTATGGCCGCAAGCCGGACGAGCGCATCTACATTGTGCGCCAGGACGACCAGAGCGATAGCTGGATCACGTTTGGCGACGGCGTGCGCGGCATGCGCCTTGCCAGCGGCGCGCGAGTCGTGGCTAGCTATTTCTTCGGCGCGGGCAAAGCCGCACCACCGGCGCGCTCCGTCACGCAGATGGTCACGCCCGTCAAAG
>JAFAYS010000764.1 GCA_019240175.1 Chloroflexota bacterium
GTTTGGAAAACAGCATCGAACTGTCCACGCTCGGCAGCGTAGCGCAGGAACTTGACCTGTTCCACGCAGATTTCCGTGGCGTCCGGCTGCGTCTGCAACAGGTTGATGCTCTCGGTAATGAACGCGTCGAGCGGCATCGAGTGCGGATTGTCGGCGTGGCCGGGCATGAGATCCGTCGCCACCGCGGGCGGGATCAGCTCGATCACGGTCACCGACGTGTCCTGAAGCTGGAAGCGCAGCGCCTGTGAGTAGGCGTGGATCGCCGCCTTGGTTGCGGAGTACGTCGGCGTGAGCACGAGCGGCACAAAGGCGAGGCCGGATGAGACGTTCATGATCGTCGCCTGTGGCTGCTCCCGCAAGTGTGGCAGCAGCGCGGCGGTCAGGCGAATCGGGCCGAGCAGATTCGTCGTGACCGTCGCTTCCATGTCCCCGAGGTCGTCCGGTTGATTCAGCAGATCTTCCGCCTTCATGATGCCGGCATTGTTGATCAGCACGTTGAGCGCTGGATATTCCTGAGTAATGCCGGCTGCAAACGCGCGAATCGCGGCGGCGTCTGTGACATCCAGCGTGACGGAGGCCATGCCGGGATTGGCGACAGTCACCTCGTCAAGCGCTGCCTGGCGGCGTCCGGCGATGATGACCTGATTGCCCAGCGCGTGGAATGCTTCGGCCAGGCCACGGCCAATCCCGGAGCCGCCGCCTGTGATCAGTATCGTATTGCCTGTTATGTTCATGATCGTTACTCCTCCAAAGCCCTACAGCTTCATGCATATCAGTTGACTGTTTCAACTCTAACGGCTACACTTACTTTTGTAAAGTAGGCACTTAAAAGTGCTATACGTACCAAAAGGAGAGTGTCAACATGCAGACAGCTTTTAGCCCAGCCGACGCTTCTCTGCAAGCACACATCGCAGCCGAAGCGATCGATCCGCGCGTCGAGGCGCTTGTCACCGAGCTGATCGGGCGGATTGCCGATAAGTGGACGATGGTGGTGCTGGACGTGCTGGCCGAGCATGGAGAAATGCGCTTCACGCGCCTGGGCGAACTAGTCGAAGGTGTCAGCCAGAAGATGCTGACCAAAACGTTGCGGCAGATGGAGCGCGACGGCCTCGTGACGCGTACCGTGCATCCTGTGGTGCCGCCGCGCGTCGAGTACAAACTGACCGAGCTTGGCCTTGGCCTGAGCGAGGCCTTTTGCGGCGTCTGGATCTGGGCCGCACAGCACCGCGAGCAAGTCGAACACGCCCGCCAAACCTTTGATCAGCGTGTAGCCGAGCAACAAAAATGATCAGCCTCGATCAGGCCGCGTGATTGACGCTCATGGTAGATTAAACACGCCCTTCCCGCGCTTCCATATGATGCCGGTGATTCCCTGAGGTGTCTTGATGCCTGAGCCCATTCCCCAGGTGATCCTTACGATTCGTGAGATCAACGCGCCGCAGCCGCTGTTTACCGTCCACGTGCTGCTCAACGACGACGTTCTGGCCAGCAATCGCGGTCTTACGATCAGCCAATCGCGGACCGTGCGTGAGCTGAGCCAGCAGTTTAGTGCGCTGTTTGAGCAGCGAGCGGTGCCGAAGCTGGCGCAGGCGGCGCAGCAGTCGCTGGGCGACACGCTCTTCGCGATCTGGCTAGCCGACGTATGGCCAACGCTGCACCAACGGTTGCACCCAAACGCGCCCTGGCAGCTGGTGATCGCCTCGGATGTGCCGGCGATTCTCAATCTGCCCTGGGAATTGTTGCGGCTGCCGCCAGGGATCTTTATCGGCTCGCACCCACTTCTACGCATTCGCCGCTTCCCACAGCCAGAGCACGCCCTGCCGGAGCGTCCGCGCGCGCTGCCGCCGCGTCCGCTGCACGTCTTGTTCATGGCCTGCGCGCCCCAGGATCAGGCCGCGCTCGACCATGAGCGCGAAGAAGAACTGCTGCTCTCGATCCTGGCGCAGAGCGGCGCGGAGGCAACAGTTGACCTGGCGGATCTTGGGACGTTCGAGGAGCTGCGCGATCGCATCAGCTCGTTTCAGCCGCACATCGTGCATCTGACCGGCCACGGCGTCGTCGCGCACCAATGTCCGGCCTGTGACAAAATCAATCTTGGATCTGATGATCGCTGCCGGTTCTGCACCGAGCCAATCGGCGAGACGCTGGCCGAGGGCTTCTTTGCCTTCGAGGATGAGCGCGGCCTGACGGATCTGCGCAGCGCGAGCGAGATGGCGCTGCAACTCTTTGTCGGCAGCGGCGTGCAGTGCGCATTCATCAGCGGCTGCCAGAGCGGCAAAGCTCCGCCGATCAACGCGCTGGGCGGCATCTGCCAGGGGCTGGTCGGCGGCGGCCTGCCGCTGGCGATTGGCTGGACGGCCTCGATCGAAGACGCGATCGCGACTCAGTTTGCCGCTGTCTTCTACCGCACGCTCTCCGCGCGCCAGCCGATCGATCGGGCGCTGAGCCAGGCGCGCGTGTCGATCCTCAAGCTTTGCAACCAGCGCGGCGACCCTTCGTGGGCGCTACCGGTGCTGTATGCTGCCACTACCCAAGATCTGATCTTCGATCCTGAGGCTGCGCCCGTGCAGCCGCCGCGCCCGCAAGTCGTGCTGCGCTCACTGCCCGGCATGACCGAGGGCTACGCCGAGCATTTTGTCGGGCGGCGGCGTGAGCTTCAGCGACTGCTCCCCGATCTGCGCGAGGGCAAGCTGTCCACGCTGATCATCACCGGACTCGGCGGCGCGGGCAAGAGCACGCTGGCGACACGACTGGCGCGCAAGCTTGAAGCCGAGGGCTGGTATCCGATCGCGATTCCGAGCACGGAGCAGCAGCCACTCAGCGCCGCGACGCTGCTTCAGCGCTGTGGCGACGCGTTTCGCGATGCGGCACGGCAGATCAAGGCTAGCGGCGATGATCGCCTCGCGAAAATCTTGGAGATCGCCGCGTCCGCCGTGGATGCGCCCGAGGTTCCGGTGGATCGCCGGCTGCGCGACGTGGTGACCACGCTGAATCAAGGCCGCTTTGTGCTGGTGCTCGACAACTTCGAGGTCAATCTCGATACGCAGCAGCAGACGATCTTGAGCCAGGAGCTAGCCGCCTTTGTGGCCTATCTGCTTTCGAATCTCGTCGGCGGCTCACGCGCGATCATCACCAGCCGCTATCTGCCCAAGCTCGGCGCGCCGCTGCCCGCGATTGTGCGCGAGGAAAAACTGGCGGATTTCCCCTACGCCGCGTTTCTCAAATTCCTGCTACGCGATCCGATCGTGGAGCGGCGCTATCGCAGCGGCGAGTTGGCGGCAGACCTGCTGCGCTCGGCGCATAATCTGCTGGGTGGCACGCCGCGCTTTCTCGAACAATTGCGCGAACTGCTCAAAACGATCACGACCAACGACCTGCGGGATGCGCTGCGGTCGATCGGCTTTCCCGCCGGTGCCTCCGCCGATGTGCTTCAGACCATGCGCGACCGCTACTGCGAGTCGATCATCACGGCGCGGCTCTACGCCTACCTCGATCCCGCGACGCAGCGGGCGCTGAGCCAGGCGGCGGTGTACAACATCGCGGTAAATCTGGACGGACTGGCGGCGGTGATCGGCGGCTCGGATGCAGAGGCGGGCGCATTTGTCCAGCGCTGGCAGCAGTACGCTTTCGTCTACCCCGACCACGAGCGCGGCGCGGAAAACTTGTGGTCCGTGTATGGTGTGGTGCGCGGCTGGCTGCTGGCTCCCGAGCGCATCAGTCCCGACGAGCGCACGGCAGCACATCTCGCGGCGGGCGATTTCTTGGTCAACCTCGAACAGCAGGATCGCGAGGAGGAGCTAGGATTGACCTGGTTTGCGTGTTTGGAAGAAGCACGGGCGCAATACCTGGAAGCCGGAGCTATGGACCAGGCGCGGCGCGTGACCGGGCGTCTCAGTGGATACCTGGATCGCAGTGGCTTCTACCCTGAGTTGATACGAATGAATGAGGAGCTATTGGAGCATGAGGAGCATCCAGCTTCCCTGTCTTGGATCGGGCAGGCCCATATCGTCCAGAGTAATTATAGGGAAGCACAGGAGAAGCTTGAGCTTGCCCTGACTCTGTTTCAGGAAATTGGCGATCGCGAGGGCGAAGCAGCGACCTGGCATAACTTAGCTACCATTGATCTCCACCAAGGCGACTACTCTGCTGCGCGCGACAAGTATGGGCATGCACTGACCATGCGCCAAACAATGCGTGATCAAGCCCGTGAGGCCATCACTTGGCATAATCTCGCCTCTCTGGATTTAGAAATAGGTGACTACCCCGCAGCCCGCGATAAGTTTCAGCGCGCCTTAACTATGTTCCAGGAGGTTGACGATTATGGCAATGAAGCCGCTACCTGGCATCAACTTGCTAGCATTGACCTCAAACAGGGTGACTACTCCGCTGCCCGCGACAAGTTTCAGCGATCTTTAGCTATTACTCAAGCGATTGGTGAGCGCCATGGCGAGTCTGCAACCTGGCATCAACTAGCCACTCTGGATGTGGGAATGAGCGACTACTCCGCTGCCTACGACAAGTTTCAGCGATCCTTATCCATTAGTCAGACAATCGGCAATCGTGCAAGCGAAGCTGCTACCTGGTATCAATTGGGCTTACTTGCCTGGCAGCTTGGACGGCAGATGGAAGGTACAACGCTGATGGCGCTTTGTTTCCTGATCGATCAGGCGATTGGACATGGCAACACAGAGAGTGATTTCAAACTGCTCTCTAAAATGGCGACACAGCTCAGCTGCACACAGCAGCAGCTTGACGCGCTGTTGCAATGTGTCAATGAGATATACCGTGCAGACCGAGGAGCGAGTCTGTTGCGAGCGGCTTTTCCCGATACTAAGCTGATGCAGGAGTCGTAGGCTGGATGCGCGCAATCCACGGCTGGTCAGCCAACGCGGATCAAGGCGCATGAATGCAACATATAATCTTTATACGTAACAAGAGGAAAGCGTAGACAGGCCGCACCGTCGCGCGTTGGAGAAAAACACCATGCAGCAGCCCCTTGCGACCAATCAGCCCCGCCACGATCCCCGAGCCGAGCAGCTGGCAATGCTCAGCCGCGTCAACACCGACGATCTGCTGGGCGGCATCGGGCTGGGCGACGTGCGGCGCGGGCGGCGGCTGCTTGAGCGGCTATTCGCATTCCCGGCGCGGCGCTTTGCCCGGCAAGTCATCGCCTACGACGATCTGGTTGGCGACGCGGGACTGCCTGCGGGCGGCGCGTGGGTGATTCGTCGCTTTGCCGCCGGCCTCATCACCACGGAG
>JAFAYS010000829.1 GCA_019240175.1 Chloroflexota bacterium
CCAGAGGATACATCAAAATGCGCTGGTACCAGCAGAGCACACAGGGCACCCAGCCAAGCACCTCGCTAAAAAACAAACTGCCCCAGGTAGCGATCCAGGCCGTGAGCAGGGCAATATGTCGCGCGATCAGGCCGAGCCGATCCAGCAGATCGACGCTCGCACTCGTTCCCGCATCGTCTATCGTCGCGTCAGCATTGAGTGTAGATGAATTCATGCTGTGTCAAAACCTCCTGAATAACCATCGTAGAGCACGTTGTGGCTACGTCCCGCTAGAGCATAGCAAGGCCACGCTGCGCCCGCGATAACATTTCTTAACCTGGTGGAATAGCTTCTTCACCAGGCTTGGAGATAGTGAGGATTAGGATCAGGGGGAGCATTGTTTCCTGGAGATATGTATGTCACATCAGCCGCCAGCTACCACTCCGCAGAGGAGCAACCCGCGATCCACCCCTCATTTTGTGTTAAGACGTACCGCTGTGATCGGATTTGCGATCGTGTGTATGCTGGCGCTGCTGGTATTTGTGATCCGCAGTAGCGGGCGTTCGCCGGCAGCGGCTGTCAATCAGGCCGATGTTACAAATGTTCAACTGGTTGCGCAAGGGCGGCAGCTGTATCAGACGCGCTGTGCCAGCTGCCATGGCAGCGATCTCGCCGGCGAAGCAGGGTGGCCGCAGCGCCACGCCAACGGTGTGATGCCGGCACCACCGCTCGACGAGCGCGGTACTACCTGGCAGCGTGACGACCAGTGGATCTTTACGACGATCAAACACGGCGGCCAGGTCACCGCCCCAGCTGGCACAATCAGCTACATGCCTGCGCTCGGTACCGGCCTGACCGACCAGGAGATCTGGGCGGTTGTTTCGTATATCAAGAGCACCTGGCCTGAGTCTGTGCGTGATCTACAACCGAAAACCAGCGAGTAACCCTATGTAGAGTTACTCGCTGGTTAGTGTAAGAATATAGATTATCGGTAGAAAATAATCATCCTGAGCTACCGATAGAACTGGTTACTGCGAAAGTACTTGCTCCTGCGTGCTACGTCGCGCGCGATACAGCGAGGCGATAACTGCAATGGCCAAAATCGACGCGATCACACCCAGCGATACGCCCGTCGGGATTTTGAAGATATCGATCAGCACCATCTTGACGCCTACGAAGGTCAGCACCACCGAAAGGCCGAGCTTCAAGTAGTGGAATTTATGCACCATGCCGGCCAGCACAAAGTAGAGCGAGCGCAGGCCAAGGATCGCGAAGACGTTCGATGTGTACACCAGAAACGGATCGCTGGTGACGGCAAAGATCGCCGGAATTGAGTCGACGGCAAAGACGAGATCCGTGCTTTCGACCATCAGCAGCACGAGCAAAAGCGGGGTCGCTACCAGCCGCCCCGCGCGACGAATAAAGAACTTTTCGCCCTCGTAGTGATCGGCGACCGGCATAAGGCGGCGAAACAGCCGAACCACGGGATTACGTTCAGGGTGCAATTGCTCGTCGCGGTGGAGCGCCATTTTGATGCCGGTGAAAATCAGGAACGCGCCGAAGACATAGATGATCCAGTGAAACTCTTTGAGCAGCGCCGCGCCCACCGCGATCAAGAGCGCACGCATCACCAACGCGCCGAGAATGCCCCAGAACAACACGCGATGCTGATAGGCTGCCGGGACGGCAAAGTAGGTAAAGATCAGCACGAAGACGAAAATATTATCGACGCTGAGCGACTTCTCGATCAGATAACCCGTAAAGAAGGCCAGCGCCGCCTCACGATTGGAGTAGGCACTGCCAGGTACCAGCTGATCCCAGAAGAAATATATTCCTGTGTTGAAGAGCAGCGCTAAGCCGATCCACACCACACTCCACAGCGCCGCCTCCTTGACGGAGACAACATGCGCGTGTCGATGAAACACACCCAGATCCAGCGCGAGCATCGCCAGCACAAACAGGTTAAAGCCAATCCACAGCCAGAGCATCCCTGCTTCCACGGTCATTCCTCCATAGGTAAACCGCAGGGCAACAAAAAAGCGAGCCCCCACGGCAACAATTGTCGTGGTAGTCTCGCCAGTAGTGTTGATACACATGCGACCAGCCGAGAGCAAAGCTCTGGAATGACGACTGATCGGCCCGCGTTGGCGGGTGGCTACTCCCTAACCTGATACTATGTTAGCAGATTGCACAGGCGTTGTCAATGCCCGACGCCGCTAGCAATCTCATCTGTAGCGATCGGAGAGGATTTTGATGTAGCTGCTTCGATCGCGCAGGGGAGACAAACGGTGAAGGTGCTGCCTTGGCCCTCGCTGCTGAAGACACTGATCGTGCCGGCGTGGCGCTTAACAATATCCTGCACCAGATACAAACCAATGCCCAGCCCTTCGATATTCAGCCGCATCGCATTATCGGCGCGGTAGAAGCGCTCGAACAGGTGCTGCTGCGCCGACTCAGACATCCCAATGCCTGAGTCGCGGACCGTGATCCAGGCCGTTGATTGACGCTGACTCAGTTGCACGCTAATCCGTCCGCCATTGGGGCTGTACTTGATCGCGTTGTGTAGCAGATTGGTGAACACCAGTTCCAATCGCGCCGCGTCCCCGTCGACGAGTAGCGGCTGATCCAGACCAACCACATGCACCAGATGTTTAGGCGTGATCCGCAGCTCTGCAACCAGCCGCCGTACCAGAGCGTTGACATCTACCGGCTGGCGCGTCAGATTGGTTCGCCCTGCCTGCACCTGCGCCAGCTCGATCAGCGACTCGACGAGCCGTCGCAGACGGGTTGCGCTCTCACCCAGCACGCCAATCCACCGACCAGCCTGGGCATCGATCGTCGGCTGTGTGCGTGCCCAGCCGCTGAGCAAGTCGATCATGCCGAGCAGTGGAGCCAGCGGTGTGCGCAGCTCGTGGCCTGCGACCACCAGAAATGCATCGCGCGCACGCAGCGCCTGCTCTAGCTCCTGATACAGCCGCGCATTGTCCAGCGCCAGCGCCACACGACCGGCGAGCTCCTCCACACGCACGCGATCATCGTCGCGGTAGCGCTGTCCTGAGTCGGTGCGCGCCAGGCTGAGTACGCCCAATGTGCGACCACGCGCGAGCAGCGGCGCTACAATCAGTGATCCTGCCTCTGCCTCCTGGATCACCGGCTCCTGACCTGGATTAGCGAGCGCTTCAGTGGCATAGATTACGGCCTGATCGGTGACCAGGGCAAGATTGATTGGGCTGCGCGCTGAGTGATACACGCGCTCATCAAACAGCGATTGGCTCACTGGATCGGCGTACACATTGACCGCGCGAGTGAGCGTGCCGACCTCATCCACCAGATCGATCGCGCAGCTATCGGCGAACTGCGGCACTACCAGCCGAGCCAGCCGCTCCAAGATCGGCGTAGCTTCCAACGACGTTGCCAGCACCGCGCTAGCGTCAGCCAACAGATGCAGACCTTCGCGGGATCGCTTGCGCTCGCTAATGTCGAAATAGGTGGCCACGCCGGCAATGATACGTCCGGTATGATCATGAATCGGGGCAGCGTTGATCAGCAGCGTGGCGCGCTCACCATCTGCGCGGTGAATCACCATCTCCTCGGCGATCACCACCTCACCCGAGGTGATCGCCCGCCGCAGGGGCCGCTCCTCCGGCGCATAGGGCCGACCATCGGTGTAGAAGCCGGGATAGGCAGCGGCGGTGTGAAGGAAATTCTCCTCGCCAGAAAAGGACTGCTGCCAGATCTGCTCTAGCTGGGCATTGCCGAGCAGCAATTTGCCCGAGGGTGCCTCCGCGATGATCACGCCTACCGGCAGCTGATACAGCACCGTCTCCAGGAGCGCCCGCTCGGTCGCCAGCTCGTTCAGCAGCCGCTCCCGCTCCGCCTCCGCCTGCTGCCGCGCCGTAACATCGCGCAGAATCACCGTGAAAAGCTGCTCACCGGCGATCTCAACCTGCGAGATCGTCGCCTCGATCGGAAACTCGCTCCCGTCCGCTCGTCGCGCGTACAGTGGATGCGTCAGATGCATTGAGCGTCTGGTCACGCCCGTCTGCGCGTAGCGGCGAATGTGGTGCGCATGTGCAAAATGATAGCGCTCTGGAATAAAGCGTGAGATCGGCTGATCGATCGCCTCCGCAGCGGAACAGCCTATCATTGACTCGGCGGCAGCGTTGAAACGCAGAATGCGCTGATCCTGATCGATCGTGATGATCGCATCCATGGCCGAGTCGATGATGCCCGACAGCTGGGTCTCGCTCCGGCGCAGCGCGTTTTCGGCCTGTCGACGTGCTGTCACGTCTTCGATAACCGAAATAAAGTAGGCCGGCGCGCCGGTCTCGGTTCGCACCAGCGAGACTGTCAGATGAATCCAGATGATCTTGCCGTCGTTGCGGACATAGCGCTTTTCAAGCGTATCTAGCTCCCGCTCATTCGACAGCAGACGTTGAATAATCGTGGCGTCATGCGGCAGATCGTCGGGATACGTAATATCCTGGAAGGTACGGGCCAGCAGTTCGGCTTCGGTATAGCCCGTAATCGCGCACAGACGATGGTTGACACGGAGCCAGCGACCATCCAGCCCAACCTCGGCCATACCTACAGCTGCCTGCTCAAACGCCGCGCGAAAGTGCTGATCGCTGGCGCGCAGAGCAGCCTCGACATCCTGCCGCTGCGCCACTTCGTGTTGAGCCGAGGACACAACAGCCTCAAGCGCCTCGATGCGGGCGAGCAGCTGAGCGGTCTGCTCCAGGGTTGGCGGAATCTGGTTCGCCAGCTGGCGACGAACCGCTTCAATGGTTTGTGTGTACATCATGCTGCTCAGGATAGGTCGTGCTGGCGTGGCACCGTACGCACAACCAGATCAATTACCACATACTTAAAGCGCCGCCTACATCTCAACGGTCTCACCGGACAGATGCCGTAAGCAGCGGTCGGGACGCACGCAGTATTATTAGACGATTCGCCCCGTATGGTGGATCAGCGAGCGCATCGGTGGGGTTGCGCGGAGAGGTGCCCACACACTGAAATAGTATAACATTTACATTATAGATTGGAATATGTTGATGCGCTCGCACGATATGATTGTTGCGAAAGCGAGGGTATGGTGAGAATATAGATTATCGGCAAACAAATATTATGTCACATATATCTATTGAAGATGAGCAAATCACCACGCGACGTGAAGCGATAACAACCCTTCTCAGGCAACACGGGATTAAGATCAGATTAGAAGCACCAGATCCAAAGAAATCTGGCAGATCGAGGAGGGTTGTGATGATCCGTACAATACTTGTTCCCCTGGATGGCTCGGCCTTTGGTGAGGCGGCCCTCGCTACCGCGCAGGCGATCGCCGCCCAGACCAGCGCCAGGCTACATCTAGCTTTGGTCCATGTGCCCGTCTACGGCGGCTACATCGACGGCGTAGCGATTCTTGACGACGAGGCCGATACAGCGAGTCGAGCGCAAGACCAAGCATATCTTCAAATGATCCAGCAGCGCCTCAGGACTGGCGGTCAGATAGCGCCCAGCATCAAAGTCCTCGATGGGCCGATCCCGACCACATTGGGTGCGTATGCCGCCGCGATCGACGCCGACCTGGTGGTGATGACAACACACGGACGCGGCGGGCTAGCGCGTTTTTGGCTCGGCAGCGTGGCGGATAGCTTCGTGCGACATAGCCATGTGCCGGTGCTGCTGATCCATCCCGACGCAGCAGCTGATAGCCCGATCCAGACACCGCAGATTCCACCACGCAAGATCTGTGTCGCCTTGGACGGCTCGCCGCACGCCGAACAAGTGCTTGGCCCTGCCCTGGCGCTCAACGCCGACGATACCACAGAGTACCTGTTTGTGCAGATCGTCGACGCGATGATCATCGCCAGCGCGCCATTCACGCCGGAGCTACTACAACAAGATCTCTCGCTCACCGCCGAGCGTCAAAAGGCCGCGCAGTGGTATCTAGAAAAGCTGGCCGCACCACTCCGCGCCCAGGGGCATCGCATCCAAACGCGCGTGATCGTCGACCCACAGCCGGCGCTGGCGATCTTACGGGCGGCTCGCGAGTACAAGAGCGATGTAATTGCGCTGGCAACCCACGGCCACGGCGGTGTCCGACGCATGCTGCTGGGCAGTGTAGCCGATAAAGTTCTGCGCGCCGCAGACCGGCCAATCCTGCTGTATCGGCCACAGTTCACGGCAGAGCATGAGCACGAAGGTATGGAGGAGCATGAGCTGGTTGCTGAGCATGCGCTTTGATCGCGGCCCAGCACACCAGCCTAAGTACAAGAGCGAGTAGGGCAGGGACGGCGCATCCTGCCCTTGCCACACTCCGGCGCGGCGTGGATACATATATCGCTCACCGCCCAAAGGAGCAAAGCTATGGAACTTCGCTACCACAGCTGCGGCTGTCCGATTCGCGTCTGGGAAGCCTGCCCACGTCGCGACGGCGAGCCAACATTTTTTGATGGACGATCACACTGGACGGAGTGCGCGATCCGCAGTTGCCCACGTTGCGGCAGGCATTTGTCGCGCTGGGCACTGCGCACAACGCCGCCAGCACCCACAGGCACACTAGCTGCCTATATGCTGATCTGGCCAGCGCTACGGCAGCAGCTTGAAGGGCTGATCGCCGAGCACGCGCGGGACGATCCGACGTTTCGCCCGGATCACGCGCAGGCAGAGATTCAAGCGCTTGAGGCAGCGCTCAACCGTGTCACGGATTTGGCAGCGCTGCTGGAAGAGCCAGCGCAACCAGCGGTAGAAGCCGAAACGTGCCTTGAAGCGCTAGCCCGCTAACGAGCCGCTGCACTCCACACCCGACCGTCACATCAGATGAACTGCAACAGAAACTGCTCGATATAGTCTTGCGTTTGCTGGGCGTGCTGCTCAAAACTCACCGATTTTGCGGTCAGCTCTTTCAGCTCAGCGTTTGGCAGCGCCCGCGCAATGATCTCGCCGTACTCGAAAGGATGCACCGGATCTTGACGATTGGCGAGCACCAGCGCCGGCGCTGCGATTGACGCCAGCGCGATCAGGTCGGGAATGGGCGTGGTATTAGGAATACGCGCCAGCTTGGCTGCGGTCTCTTCAGCGCGGGGATGCTCGAACTGCCCACGCAAGGAGCGTGCTACGTCCGGCGCTGTACCGACAAGATTGCGATAAAGGGCCGAGCGCTCAAACAGCTCAAGCCCGTCCTGCGCGCCATGCCGCTCGATCAGCTGGGCGATCTGCGGGAACACCGCCGCGTTTGGCGGCAGCGGCTGATCCAGGGCAGCGGGCCGCGACAGCACCAGGCCACAAATGCGTTGGGGAAAGCGCAACGCGAGATTAAGCGCAATGCCCGCGCCCATCGAGATGCCGCCTAGAATCACCTGCGGCAGTTGCAGATAATCCAGCAGCGCATACACATCGTCGGCCAGCGCGGCATAGCTCAGCTTGTCGAGATCGCCCAGCGGTCGCGTTTCGCCATGGCCGCGACACTCCAACGTCAGCAGCCGAATGCCAGCCGGCGGCTTGAAAAGCCCAAATGTCTGCGCAGCGTCGCCGCCCAGGCCATGTTGAAAGACGAACGGCAAACCCGCGCCCTGATCCCGATAGTGGAAGGCCAGACCGTCACGGCTAAAAAATGGCATGTGCATCGCCTCCTGCACCCAGCGCGACGCCTTTTTCGACTAGAAATGCCACGCTCTGCGCGACTTGATCTTCAGTCAGCGAATGCAGAATCAGCGGCCCACGAAAACCCACGGCGCGCAACAAAGCCAGATAGTGATCGTAGTCCAGCATCCCGGTACCGGCAGCCTCATGCCCGGCGTCGCCGTCGTGACTCAGATCTTTGGCGTGCGCCAGCACAATCTCGTCGCCGAGCAGCGCAAAAGCTTCGTCCAGGATCTCGCGCATTCGCGGCAGCTCGCCAACATGAAACAGATTCGCGCCATCCATCACGACTTTCAGATACGGCGATTGCAGCTCGTCGAGCAATTGCCGCCCCTTCGCCGCCGAGTCGACCACGTTCGAAACCTCGGGCTCAAACGCCAGCGTCACACGATGCTCCTCAGCGATTGTCAGCGCTTGGCTCAGCGCTACCAGCAGATCACGCCAGGCCTCGGGCGAATCGTTGGCTGGATGCCGTCGCCACATGTCGTCGGGATCACGCGTGCCCGTCGAAAGCGTGATCACCGAAGTGCCCAGATCGTGGCAGGCCGCCGCCAGCGTACGCAGCCGCGCCAGTCCAGCTTGTCGCCGCGCCAGGTCTGGGTGAATCATGTTGAAGGTGCCCGAAACCGCAGCCATCCGCAGCTGCCGCGACTCAAGCACACTCCGAATCTCAGCGCTCAGCGCGGCATCGATCTGCGAGGGCAGACTTGGCAGGCCGGCGCAGGCCATGTTGAACTGCACACAGCTGATGCCATGCGCGGCGACCGCGTCGAGCGTCGCGCCGAGCGTTGGCCGCATAAAGGTCTTGGCAAAGATACCGATCTCCATGCACAGCCTCCTACACGCCGCCGCGCACATCGGCCAGCGCTACCGGCTGGCCGGTCTCGACCGAGCGCGCGATTGCGACCATCGCGTGCATCGCCGCGATGCCATCGTCGATGGTAGCACCCCGCTGCGGCGCGCCCGTCAGGATCGTATCGGCAAAGCCCTCGATCTGCAGCTTGTAGGTGAACGAGTCCTCGCCGAGCGGACGGTGATACTGGCGGTCGGCGGTGGAGAAACACTCGACCGTGCTGGACTTGTGATACCAGGTGAGCGGCATTCTGCCCGTAACACTGCCGTGCTCGCCGTAAATCTGGAAGCCTTCCTCAAAGTCACCGCGCACCGGAATGATCAGATCGATATGGCCCACGCTGCCGTCGACAAAATCGACTGCCACAAACCAGCAAAAGGAATCAAAACGCTCGACCAGCCGCGCCTGTACCCGTGCGATCTCGCCGCCCAGAAAGCGCGTGGTATCGACCAGGTGACTGCCGTGCGTGAGGATAAAGTAGCGCCGCTTGTCGGCCTTGGGATTGCCGGAGGGCCGCCGGGCCTGGGCGCTACTTTGGATGAGAGGTTGAAGATTATCGGTCATGGTGTAGCGATAAACCGAATCGTAGTACCAGGCTTTGAAGGCTAGCCGTTGGCCGAGCCGCTCCTGGACGAACTGACGCGCAAACGCCACGCCCGGATCGAAGCGCCGGTTATTGCCGATCTGAAACACCAGGCCGCTGGCGAGCACCTGCTCGCGTAGCGCCTCGCACTCCTCGATCGTCACGCCCAGCGGCTTTTCGACCAGCACATGCTTGCCCGCCGCGATCGCTTTGCGCGCCAGTGGTACGTGAAACTGGTCGGCGGTGGCCAGCACAACCGCCTCGATCTGCGGATCGGCCAGCATCGCGTCGTAGTCGCGATAGGTTGTGCGTGGCCCGTGGATCGCCCCCATGCTTGTCAGCAGATCTTCGGCGGCGTCGCAAATGGCGTACAGCTCGGCGTTGCGCGCTTTGCGGATCGCCTCGAAGTGGCCGGCCTGCGAGATCGGGCCGGCACCCAGCACACCAATGCGCAGGAGACGCGAATCTTTATGCATTTCTGGCTCCTCACCATGTTTGATTGCAGCACCATGCATAGCAATGTCAGCTATGTACAGCATACGACGAATCAAGTGCCAGAAGCGATGGCCGAGCAAGCTGTAATCCAAGATCACGTTTATCGCCGTCGCCGGGAGCCATACCATTTCCGTAGCTTACTTTTATGTCGAGCTAAGCGTTCATCGGGCGACATCTCAAGATCATTCAGGCAGTGACCGCTGCGATCGTCGGTTTGCCAGCACTGCGATTGAAACTTCAAAAAGATCGCGACCCAGCGCCGGCTGGACGGAAACTGCACAAAGATCGCGCCGTCCTGCCAGATGCCATCCTGACTGGCGAAGCGCACGGCGTTGCCCTGATTCATATGGACATCATGCAGCCCATTGCCGGGCCAGAAGCCAAAGATGTCATCGCGCCGCCGCCACTCCGGCCCCCAGCGACTACCAAAAATATAGAGCAGCGCATCTTCTTGCTCGATCGCCCGCGTGATGTACTGATCGATCGCTTCATTCAGATCGTTTTGCGGGCCGGGCAGATCAAAGGGCAACACACGCAGCGCCGCCTGATCGACAAAACTGCCGCGCACATAGTCGAGCGTAAGATCGCGGCGGGAGCGTGGCAGAGACGTGAAACCAGGCGGGAGATGATCCAGACGTGAGGTCCACGGCTCGTCGAAAGGATCGCGGATCAAATATTCCAGCTCCGACGGATTGGACTGCGATTGAACATTGATCGAGGCGCGGTATTGTGTCGCGCCGGCCAGGATCTGCACATGGTAATGCGTATCGGCGTAGGTGCTGAGCTGGCGCTGAAGTGGCCGTCCTTTCAACACACCGTAGCGGAGTACTGGCATGCGTTCTGTCTCCTTGTCTACCGCTGGCAGTGAAGCCAACGGCTGTTTGTCTAATATATGATTATAGGCAATACAGGCGACAGAACAAGATCTCAGCATGCGACCAGCCAGCTATCAGCGGGATCGCGGCTCGGGCTATCTATACTTGCCAGGAGCTATCAACCTAGCAGATCGGAGCGACATGGCTACTACCATTCCGCCAGCAGTTCAGCCGATCCTTGACGAGTACATCAGCCTCGTCAACCATGCCTTGCCCGGCCTGCTGGATGGTCTGTATCTACACGGATCGATCGCGCTGGACGCCTTCACGCCCGGCCTTAGCGACATCGACGCGATCACGCTGACCAGCCGCCGCTGCAGGCCCGACGACATCGCCGCCTTGCAAAGCATTCACCAAACGCTGGCGCAGCGCTACCCAACGCCACAGTGGGAAGGCAGCTATCTCCAGTGGCAAGATCTCGGCGGCAGCGAAGCCACGATCCCGCCACACCCGCACATCCACGACGGCACCGTCTATGCCAACGGCCACCACGATATCAACGGCGTCACCTGGTGGATCTTGAAACATCGCGGCATTGCGGTGATCGGACCACCGCCCGAGCAACTCGATCTCGAAGTAGATCTAGACCAGCTGATCGCCGACATGCACCACAACATGCAAACGTACTGGGCGCGCTTCACCACCGATCCGCGCCGCATCGCATGGCTGTTCTCCGACTTTGGCATTCAGTGGACGGTGCTGGGCGTGCTGCGTCAGCTCTACACCTTTCGCGAACACGCGATCACCTCCAAGATTGGAGCAGGCCACTACGCGCTGAAGCATGTTCCCACGCGCTGGCACCGGCTGATCCAGGAGGCGATCAATATTCGTGACGGCGGACACGCCTCGTTGTATCGATCACGGGTGATGCGGGCTATCGAGGCCTGGAATTTTCTCAAGCTGATCATCAGCACCTGCAACACCGACGCGGCCAAACAACAGATGCAGGCCGAATGAAACAGCTTGCGTCAGTCGCATCAGCCATCCACCCAGCCGACGACCAGCCCCAGCATGCGCCAGGCCGTATCGCTGGCCTGGACGCGCGCAAAGCCGGCCTCGCTCATCAGCGGCGGCAGATCCTGCACGCCTTCACGCAGCACCGCGTGCCCCGACAATACGATGATCGCACGTCCAACGAGCGTGGTGGGGCGCTGCATATCGATAATCACGAGCCGACCGCCGGGCTTGAGCACACGATGGATCTCCCCCAGACCCTGCTGCTTAACCGCCAGCGGCAGATGATGCATCATCAAGCTGCTGAGAACCACATCAAACGTGGCATCGGGAAACGGCAGCGCCTCTACCGCGCTCACCCGAAAGTCAACCTCGCTCTGCGCATGAGCAGCTTTGCGCCGCGCAACCGCGATCATCTCGGGCGCGGCATCGATACCAGAAACCTTGCCAGCCTGCCCGGCGCGCGTCTTCGCCGCCAGGGTCAGATCGCCGGTGCCGCAGCCCACATCCAGAATCGTCTCGCCTGGCTGAATCCGTGCCAGATCAACCGTCGTGGCGCGCAGCTCACGAGCCCGACCGAGCATCAGCCAATTGACCACCCGATCATACAGCCAGGCCCAGCGAATCAGCCGCCCATGCGTCGCTGGCGCGGGCTCGGGTTGATATACATGTGAATGCATGGTTCGCTTCTCCGTATGCTATGCTGGTGACAGTACCGGTACAAGCTCAGTCTATGCCGCGTTGCTCAACACAACAACCGACAATCGGACGGCATCTGTTCCTAAAGAGACAGATCACCCGCAACTGTTCACGAACGGATCAGCCTGCATGAAAGCTGAGAAGCTAGACCGACGAAGTTTGCGCACCCGCCAGTTGCTAAGCGACGCGCTGGTGAGTCTACTCCTCGAACAGCGCTACGACACGATCACCGTGCAGGAGATCATCGATCGCGCGAATGTTGGCCGCTCGACGTTCTACAAACATTTCTACGACAAAGACGACTTGCTAGCCAGCAACCTTGAGGCGCTGCTTGAGCACATGAGCGCGACGATCACGCTGGACGACACGCCGCACAGCGCGCTCTTGCCCAGCCGCAAACTCTTCGAGCATGTCGGCGACTACCGCGCGCTGTATCAGGCGCTGGTACGGGCTAAACGGATCGATATGATGATTGAGGCGGGACAGCGCAATATCACTAGAAATATCGAGCGACAGCTGCAGCAGCGGAATCTCGCGGTGCCGAACGCGGCGCTGGCGCACTACCTGGCGGGAAGCTTCTTCGCTTTGCTGCGCTGGTGGCTGGATCACGACGCGCCCTACACGGCGGCGCAGATGGAGAATATGTTTCAAGCGCTGGTGCGCCCAGGGTTGGAGCAGGTACTGCGCGATCAGGGGGAAGTTCAACCTGGTACTCTATGAGGCTGAATCAAAACACGGGCATTCTTTGCGGAATGCCCGTGTTTGTTGAGATTTAGCGGCTAGGCCTGCCGTGGAGTCAGCGCGCGCTGCGTTTGCTCGGCGGCACCTTCACCGCTCAGCGTCGCCCGCCGCAGCCGCAGCGAGTTGGTTACCACGAAGACCGAGGAGAAAGCCATCGCGCCTGCCGCGATCATCGGCGAGAGCTGCCAGCCAAAGAGCGGGAAGAACACGCCCGCCGCGATCGGAATGCCGATGACGTTGTAAATGAAGGCCCAGAACAGGTTCCATTTGATCGTGCGCATTGTGCGACGCGACAGATCGACGGCCTGCGGCACCGAGCGCAGATCGCCGCGCAGCAGCGTGATATCGGCAGCCTCCATTGCCACATCCGTGCCCGTGCCCATCGCGATACCGATGTCGGCCTGAGCCAGCGCCGGCGCGTCGTTGATGCCATCGCCGACCATCGCCACCGCACGACCGGCATCCTGGAGCCGCTTGACCTCGGCGGCCTTCATCTCGGGCAGCACATCGGCCAGCACGTCGTCGGGACCCAGCCCAACCTGCCGCGCGATCGCCTCGGCGGTGCGCCGGTTGTCGCCGGTCAGCATCTTGACTTGCACGCCCAGACGCTGAAGCTCGGCAATCGCCGCCGCCGACGTCGGCTTGACGGTGTCGGCAATACCCACCACGCCCAGCGCCTGCGTATCAACAGCGACCACCACGGCGGTCTTGCCATCGCCTTGCATACGCTCGATCGCGGCCTGGAAGTGATCAACGATCACATCCTGATCGCGCATCAAACGCGGCGAGCCAATCAGCACGCGCTGCCCATCGACCGTGGCCTGCACGCCATGACCAGCCAGCGCTGCAAACTCTTGCGGCTGCGCCAAACTCAAACGCTGCTCCTGCGCGGCGCGCACAATCGCCTCGCCCAGCGGATGCTCGGAGTTGCGCTCCACGCTGGCGGCGATCCGCAGCAGCGCCTGCTCGTCACCGTTGACGGCCAGCACATCCGTGACCGCCGGCTTGCCCTCGGTGATCGTGCCAGTCTTATCGAACACAATCGACTGCAAGCTGCTGGCCCGCTCCAGCGCCTCGGCGTTCTTGATCAGAATGCCGTGCTCCGCGCCGGTGCCGGTGCCGACCATAATCGCGGTCGGCGTGGCCAGGCCCAACGCACACGGACAGGCGATCACTAGCACGGCCACCGCAAAGATCAGCGCCTGCGTGAAGCTGCCCGTCACCAGGTACCAGACCAGGAACGTCGCGATCGCGATCGCAATCACCACCGGCACGAAGATCGCCGACACCGTATCGACTAGCCGCTGCACGGGCGCTTTCGAGCCCTGCGCCTCTTGTACCAGCCGGATAATCTGCGCCAGCGCGGTCTCCTTGCCGACACGTGTCGCACGGAACTGGAACGCGCCCGAGCGATTGACCGTCGCGCCGGTTACGCCATCGCCCACACGCTTCTCGACCGGCAAGCTTTCGCCGGTGAGCATGCTCTCATCGATCGTGGATTGGCCGCCGGTAACCACGCCATCTACCGGCACCTTCTCGCCGGGCCGCACCAGCACAATCTCGCCCACGCGCACATCCGCGATCGGCACCTCAACCTCTTGGCCGCCACGCATGACTCGCGCCGTCCGGGCTTGCAGGCCCATCAGCGATCGGATCGCGGCGCTGGTCTGGCTCTTGGCGCGCGCCTCAAGATACTTGCCGACCAGGATCAGCGCAATGATCACCGCCGCCGTCTCGAAGTAAACATGGCCGGGCAGACCAAAGACCAGCAGCGCCAGGCTGTAGAAATACGCCGCCGACGAGCCGATCGCGATCAGCGAGTCCATGTTGGCCGTGCCGTGGCGCAGCGCCTTCCAGGCATTGCGGTAAAAATCGCGACCGGAGTAGAACTGCACGGGCGTGGCCAGCGCCAGGAACAGCCAGTTTAAGCGATCGGCGTAGGCAGGATAATGCATGATCTCGGTGCCGCCGTGGCCCATCAGCTCCTCGGTCTGCGCCCAAAACGACGTCAGCCACGGCGCGATGAAGCCAAGGTCGCGCGCCATCGCCAGCGCGAAGAGCGGCAGGCCAAACGCTACCGCCACGATCAGCTTGCGGCGCTTGTCGGCAACCTCGGCGCGGCGCGCTGCCGCCTCGACATCTTCCTGCTCGGCGGCATCCGGCGCGCTGGTCTCGATCACGCCATAGCCGGCCTTTTCCACAGCGGCCTTGAGCGTCGACCAATCGGCGACGCCCGGCGCATAGGTAACCGCCGCGTGCTCGGTGGCCAGATTAACGTTGGCCTCGATCACGCCCTCGACCTTGCGCAGCGCCTTTTCGACACGGCCCTGGCACGAGGCGCAGGTCATGCCGGTGACCGGAAATTCCACGTGATCGCTGATCACACCATAGCCGGCCTTTTCCACGGCCTTGACCAGCTCGGTCGGCTGCACCTGCTGCGGGTCGTAGTTTACCGTCGCCTGCTCGTTGGCCAGGTTGACCTGCGCGCCCTCGACACCGCCGACCTTCTTGAGGCCACGTTCGATACGGTTGGCGCACGAGGCGCAGGTCATACCTGTCACAGGCAAAATTAATTGTTTCGTCGCCATATCCGTCCTCTCGTAGTGCTCATCAGAAAGTGGCTAGCTCACCACGGTGATCTCAGTATAGCCCGCCTCGTTGATCGCGCCGGTGATCGTTTGCGACGCCACATCCTCGCGCGCCTCGACGCTGACGCGCTTGGTCCCGAGATCGACCGTCACCTGCTGCACGCCGGGCACGCCGGAAACTTCCCGCGTGATCGCCTGCGCGCAGTGGCCACACGAAATATCATCAACAGTAAATGTTCGGATCATAGGTCACTACCTGCCTGTCGTAGGTTCCCTCGTATGGTACAGCGCCCGGCGGCAACGAACAATGCGCTAGATCGCCTAGTGGCCGTGGGTGATTCGCGGCAACCGACGGGCGATCCGAGAAAAATCAAGCAAGATCGATAGCTTGTCAGCGACTGTGGCTGCTCGTACAATAGCTCATGTCGACAAAAAATATTTTATATTTAGGAACATTATGGGCCTTACCACTGATTACCAGCTTGGCGAACTCGAAACAGCGATTATGCAGATCGTCTGGCAGCGCGGTGAGGTGACAGTCCGCGAAGTTCAGGCGGCACTCAAGCCGTCGCGCGAGCTAGCCTATACCACCGTGATGACGGTCATGAGTCGTCTGGTGCCGAAGGGTATTCTCAACGTGCGGCGGCAAGGCAAGGCCGATTATTACCGCGCCACCGGCACCCGCGACGATGTGCACAACCAGCAGGCGCAGCGCGCTGTGCAGAATGTGCTGGCTCACTTTGGCGATGCGGCGATCACCCAGTTTGTCCGCGAGATCAAGGAATTAGATCCCGAGCGGCTGACTGCCCTACGCAACCTGCTCGACGCGGAGCAACCCGATGCAGAGTAACCGCTCACCTTTCTGGATGCTCTTGACGGGCCTGGGCGCGTGTGGGCTGGGAATCGCCATGGAATTCGAAAGTCACGCGTGTGTTGGATCATTGTGGACGTGTAGCCAGCAGCACATGGTGCATAATCTTTGGACCCATGACGTCTGGATGATGGCGCTGCCGCTGGCGTTTTTGCTCGTGCGCGGCTGCTTCGCGGGGATGCAGCAGCTGTGGCGCACACGTCAGCTGCTGCGCGCGATGCTGAGCCTCCCCTCGCATCCGTTGCGCACACCGATCGCCGAGATTGTGGCGCGGCTGAACATCGAGGGGCGGGTTCAGGTGATCGAGTACGCGACGCCGGAAGCGTTCTGCTATGGACTGTTTCGTCCGCGAATCTGCCTGACAACACCGCTGCTGCAGTTGCTATCGCCGGCGGAGCTTGAGGCCGTGCTGCGCCATGAGCGGCACCACCTGCGCCGCTACGATCCGCTGCGCACGCTTATCTGGACCGTCGTGAGCAACATGTTCTGGTGGCTGGATGATCACGCGCACCAGGCCTATCTGTTACGTGAGCTTGCCGCAGATCGGGCGGTGATTGACGAGCAAGGACGCACGCCGCTCGCCAGCGCGCTCTTCAAGCTGCTGGCTGTGCCCAACGCCCATCAGCTGAGCCGTCCAGATTTTGCCGTAAGCGGCCTGTCTGTTACAGATGCACGAATCGATCAGCTGTTGCATCCTGAGCAGGTCGTCGCGCCGCGACTGCTGGTTTGGCAGTGGCTGTATCTGCCGGGCGTGCTCCTGTTCACGCTCATGATGTGCAGCGTGGTCATGACGAACCTTTGGGGCTAGCGGCGCTGCGAGCTAAAGAATTTCCTTGCTCCGCTTAAATCTCCAATAATCAGAAAAGGCTCTCTCAAATCATGAGAGAGCCTTTTCTGATGTCTACTAATTAAGGTGAGCTTACAAGCTGGCCACACGTTTTTGGGAATCATCAATAGTACTATTTGGATAAGCAGTATAGTACCGGTTGATCCTTTCCCCATTGCTTCTTGACAGATTTTATACGCCTTGCTTATAATTATTTTTAAATTATCTTGGTGGCGGTTACCTAATCACTGTAGCTCACATTTTTTGAATTGCCAGCAGATACGTTTGATTTCCCCCAATTTTCTGTCATCCGGTACTTCAGATCTCTACTCACGGTTGAGTCAGATCGTATCCTATACCCTGCTAGCCTCCACCTGGCTACGGAAACGTCCTTTGGTAAAGTTGTGGTATAGTTGTCGAAACTCTGTTGTGCCTCAATCCCAGCGCAGGGATTGCTAGATACAGCCACGACCACAGGTTGGAAGCTTATACATAATCCCCCTTGGGTTTAGACATGCGACACTGTAGTCCCCAGCCCTCCTACTCTCCAGGAGCAGCTAGAGCGTATAGGGATAACCGCTATTGCCTGATTCACACCGCATCGTAAAACCATTAGGGCTACTTTATGTAGACTTGCACGTCGCTGTGCGCTGGCGTCACGATAGACTGGACATCCCTCGATCATGCCTCTAGCCACTTCATCGGTGACACTCCGGGAGAGTAACGATCGGTGAACAATCATCCTGAGACCTGAGCATACCCGTTAACGCTGCACACAAAGAGGTAGAATGAACATCCTTCTGGCAAGTACGTCCCCCTATCGCGATAATTTCACGGGTGCTAACAAGATCAACCGTCTTATCGTCGAGCTACTTGCAGCTAAAGGTCATCAATGCGCTGTTCTGGCCCTGCAAAAACCGCTCGCCGCGCTGCCTGTGGCTGAAGGATCGCCACCAGGCACCGGCACACAAGCCCAGATCGAGGTTTCAGCGCTCAATGGCGTGCAAGTTCATGCCGCCGATATTGCCCATCCCGGCCAGCTACCGGCACTGCGCGCGACGCTTCAGGATCTCATTCGCGACACCAGCCCCGATATTGTGCTGATCTCATCGGAAGATTGGGGGCAGTTTCTGCTAGAGGCGGCGGTAGCGGCAGCGCCTGGCCGCGTGGTCTATCTAGCGCACACACCGATCGCCCTGCCGTTCGGCCCCGACTCGATCATGCCGAATCCTGCTGGTACGGCCCTGATGCAAAAGACGGCGGCAGTAATTGCGCTCAGCCACTTCCTCGCCGATTATATCTTTGAGTGGAGTGGGATTAAGGCGCATACGATCTACCCGCCGGCCTACGGCGACGGCCCGTTCCCGTTCCACAGGGCCAGCAACGGCTATGTCACCTTGGTCAATCCCTGTACCGTCAAAGGCATCTCGATCTTCCTTGAGCTGGCGCGTAGGCTGCCTGATGTGCAATTCGCCGCCGTGCTTACCTGGGGCACAACCGAAGCTGATCAACGCGCCATGGAAGCGCTGCCCAATATTACGCTGCTGCAGCCAACCGAGGACATTGACACATTTCTTTCAAGCACCAGCGTGATGCTGGTCCCTTCGCTATGGAACGAGGCGTTCGGCCTGATCGTTGTCGATGCATTGCTGCGTGGGATTCCGGTGCTGGCGAGCAAGATCGGCGGTCTGCCCGAAGCCAAGATCGGTACGAATTTCCAGCTCCCGGTACAGCCGATCACGCGATATGAGCTAAACCAAGGGCTTACGTTAGCGCGTGAGGTGCCGGATCAGGACATTCAACCGTGGCTTGCGGCATTGACCAGTCTCTTGGAGGATCAGGAGCTCCATAGCCGAGAAGCGCAGCTTTCGCGGGATGCGGCGCATGCGTTTCTGAGCAGCCTGGGCATCGAGCAATACGAGCAGATCTTTGAAGATGTCGTAGCGAAGGCACCGGCCAAGCAAAGCCCAGGTGACGATAGTCGTAAAGCCGAAGCGCGTGTTCGCGATCTTTCCAGCGATCGGCGGGCCTTGCTTGAGCTGCTGCGCAAAGAAAAACGTGAGGCGCAACGTCGCCAGGATACGATCCCGGCGTATGCGCGGGAGGACGGCGACGCGCCGCTGTCGCTGGCGCAGCAGCGCTTGTGGGTGGTCGAGCAGCTGACGCCCGGCACCGCGCTGTACACCATTCCCTTTGTCGCCCGCCTCCACGGCCCGTTTGACGTCGCCGCGCTCCGCCACACCCTTGATACGCTGGTCGCCCGCCACGAGCCCTTGCGCACCGTCTTCCACCTGCGGGATGGCGAGCCGCGCCAGCACATTCTGCCGCCCGCACCCGTCCCGCTCACGCGCGTCGATCTCACCGCCCTGCCCGCCGCCACGCGCGCCGCCACCGCCGATGCCCTCGTCACCGCTGCCGTCCAGCAGCCGTTTGATGTGGCGACCGGGCCGCTCTTCCGCGCTGCGCTGCTCCGTGAAACACCCACCAGCCAGCGCCTCGTGCTCACCGTGCACCATCTGGTCTGCGACGGCTGGTCCTGGGGCATCTTCATCCGCGAGTTCGCCGCGCTGTATCACCAGTTCGCCGGTGGCCCACCCGCCGCGCTGCCGCCGCTGCCGATCCAGTACGCCGACTTTGCCGCCTGGCAGCGCCAGCGCCTCCACGCCGACGCGCTGGAGCAGCAGCTCGCCTACTGGCGCACCCAGCTCGCCGATGCCCCGCGCCTGCTTGAGCTGCCCACCGATTTTCCGCGCCCCGCCACACCCGCCCTCACGGGCGATCTCGTTGCGGCTCACGTGCCCGTCGCACTGGCGGCCCAGCTGCGCGCGTTGAGCCAGGGGCACGGCGCGTCGCTGTACATGACGCTGCTGGCAGCGTTTGCCGCCCTGCTCGCGCGCCTGAGCCACCAGGACGATCTCGTCATCGGCACACCCGTCGCCGGTCGCGCGCGCGCCGAGCTCACGCCGCTGATCGGCTTCTTTGTCAACACCGTCGCCCTGCGCCTGCGCGACCTCCATCAGTTGACCGGCGCGGCGCTGATCGAACAAACGCGCACGGTCGTGCTGGATGCCTTCGCCCATCAGGAGCTGCCCTTCGAGCAGGTCGTCGAGGCCGTCGCGCCGACCCGCGTGCTCAGCCATGCCCCGCTGGTGCAGGTCGTCTTCACGCTGCAAAGCGAGCCGTTGCAGGAGCATCGTGCCGGCACGTTTGTGCTCCAGCCAGAGACAGTCGGCACGGCCACGGCCAAATTCGACCTCACGCTGACAGCGGTCGAGCTGCTGGATGGCGCTCTCAGCCTCACCGCCGAGTATCGCACCGATCTCTTCCGCCCCGCCACGATCCAGCGCCTGCTCAGCCAGTACGCTGTACTGCTAGCGGGCTTGGTGGCCGCACCGGAACAGCCGATCGCCACGCTGCCGCTGCTGCCGGACCACGAGCGCGCACACCTGCTCGACACCTGGAACGCCACAGATCGCCCCTACCCCGCGCTGAGCGTGCCGGCCCTAGTCGCGCAGCACGCCGACCGGAACCCAAAAGCCGTAGCGCTCATCGCTGGCGCGGGTACCCGTGAGCGGGTGACGCTGACCTATGCCGAGCTGGTAGCGCGTGCCAATCAACTCGCACACCGGCTTCAAGCTGAGGGCGTACACCATAGCGCGCGCGTTGGCGTATATCTCGAGCGCGGGGCGGAGCTGGTGATCACGCTGCTGGGCGTGCTGAGCGCGGGCGCGGCCTATGTGCCACTGGATGTCAACTATCCCCAGGAGCGCATCGCCTTGATGCTCGCCGATGCTGCGGTCCCGCTGGTCGTCACGAGCAGCGCTCTAGTTGATCGCCTGCCGTCTGATGTGCGTCGGCTGTGTTTGGATCGTGTAGATCTCGCCACTGAGCCGACCACACCGCCCGCCGTCGCGCTCGATCCCGACGACCTGGCCTATGTCATCTACACCTCTGGCTCCACCGGTCGTCCCAAAGGCGTCGCCGTGCCGCACCGTGCGATCGTGCGGCTAGTATTCGGCAACGATTACACGTATTTTGATGATCAGCGAACGTTTCTGCTGCTGGCACCGATCTCGTTTGACGCATCCACCTTCGAGCTGTGGGGCGCACTCCTGCACGGCGCGCGCTGCGTCCTTTATCCTGAAGGCAAGCCGGACATCAGTGAGATAGGCAGCATTATTCGCGACGAGGGTGTCACCACGCTCTGGCTCACGGCCTCGCTGTTCAACTTGATCGTCGATGAGGCGGTCGATATCCTGGCACCGGTCAAAGAAGTGGTCACCGGCGGCGAAGCCCTCTCGCCCTCGCATATTCGTCGCGCCCAGAGCGCCCTGCCCAATACGCAGCTGGTGAATGGCTACGGCCCAACCGAGACAACGACCTTCGCCTGTTGTTACCGCATCCCCAGGGCGTTTAATCCTGAGGACCTATCGATCCCAATCGGCAGTCCGATCGGCAATACGACC
>JAFAYS010000852.1 GCA_019240175.1 Chloroflexota bacterium
CAGGCCCAGCCCGCCGTCGGTATCGAGCAGCTCCCAGTGCAGCGGATTGTGGTCGGATGTTTTTTCGGTGTTTTCGCCCCACTCCTGGCCATGCAGCAGCATCGGCACGCCGGGCGCGGTCAGCAGCAGCGTCGCGCCGAGCGCCGACTTGTAGCGCGCCGCCTCCTCGGTCTGGCCCTCGACGGTCAGCACCTCAAAGACTGCCCGCGACTCGTCGTGGCTTTCGATGTAGTTGACCATCTGCGACGGCTCGCTGTAGCCCTGCTGCTGGGCGTCCCACAGCGCTGGCCACTGATCGGCGTTGTCCCAGTTCCAATCGAGATACTGGCCTTCGCGCAACAGCGCCTTGGCGATATAGTTGAAGCGCACGTGCCACGCGCCGTTGAGATCATTCTCGCGTACAATCTCGGGCTTCTCCGGGCTTTCCTCGGCGATCAGGTACAGATTGGGCATGGCCTCGCGCGCGCTGAAGGCCAGGTAGCTCACGCCATCCTGCATGTTGTAGCCGATGCCGCGCGTGTAATCGTAGCGGAAGCCGTCGATGTGATACTCGTTGATCCAGTAGCTCTGGACATCGCGCATAAAATCTTTGGTCGCCGGACGCGTGTGATCGAACTTGGGAAAGCCGAACTGGTTCTGCTCCGACATGTTGTTTTCGCCGTACCACGGGCTTTGATCGTACGGATACAGCTTGTTGAAGGCGTGATCCTGCGAGGTATGCGCCAAGACCACATCCAGGATCACCGCGATGCCGTGCTGATGCGCTTGATCGATCAACGTCTTGAGATCTTCGGGCGAGCCGTAGGTCTGCTCCGGCGCGAAGAAAAAGAGCGGATCGTAGCCCCAGCCGGGCTTACCGCCGAAGCCAAAGACCGGCAGCAGCTCGATCGCATTGATGCCGAGGTCGCGCAGGTAGGGCAGCTTCTCGGTCACGCTGCTGTAGGTGTAGGGCGCGCTGAAGTCGCCAATATGCAGCTCGTAGATCACCAGATCGCTGAAGGGCAGACGATCCCAGCCGCTATCGCCCCAGCTGTAGCCTTCGCCGCCGACCACAAGCTGCGGCGTGCCGTCCTCGGACAAGCGCCGGGCGTAGGGATCGGCGATATCGGTGCTGCCGTCGACAACAAATTTATAGTGATACTGGCCCGGCTCAAGCTGCTTGGCGATCCACCAGAGGCCGCCCTCGGTGACGTTGAGCGGATCGGCGTCGCGCTGCCAATCGTTGAAGTCGCCGATCAGATGGATCGACTGCTTGCCGGGAGCGTACAAAGCGAAGATCGTCGAGCCGTCGCCACGATCGTGCGCACCAGGAACGGTACCGTCCGGCGCATTTTGGACGGCAGGAGTGGATTGTTGAGTCATACTCGATTGTGCCTTTATAAAAAAACGAAGCGCTGTCGCTATAGCACAATCTATGCCGCCTCCTGGTTATCTAGCTGCAGCCCTGGCTCGTGCCGGACTCAGCGATGATTGTAAAACTCAAGCGACCAGCGCCACTCCTGGCCGTCGTCGGCGTTCCACCACGCGGTGAGCCGCCCAACCTCGCCGCCGGGCAAAATCACCAGCGCGCCGACATCGTCCTGCGTCGGCCAGCGATCTTCGCGCCGAATCGCGTCGTCGTGGCGGGAAAGGCGAGTCATCGGAAAATCGCCGGTGGCCTTGAGCTGATCGCCGAACGCGCGGCGCTCGCCGTCCATACTGCGCACTTCAGCCCGCAGCGTCTCGGGCGCGGCGTGCAGCCAGAGCACCTCGGTCGGATCGAGCTTGCCGCGCGCGACGAGCAAACCATCGGCGGCGGCGTTCGGATACCAGATCTCCCATACTTCCATTGCTCTGCTCCTTGTGTCTGGTGCTAAGCAGCAACATGCAGGCCAGGCAGGGAAACGGGAGAACCTAGAACCCAGAACTTAGAACCTAAGGTTGAGTCTAGCGAGCTAGTTTGTTCTTAGTCAGGCCCTCACTCCCTTCGTCTCCATTCCCCAAACTTCCGCCGGCTTCGGCGTCAGTTGCCGCAGGCGAGGAGGAAGAAATAGCTTGATTGTTCTTTGTTCTCTGTTCTTTGTTTGTCTTTAGGTTCTTGGTTCTCGGTTCTAGGTTCTCCGTTCTTCCTAGACAAAGCCGGATCGACTCAGTATCATTAGTGCCTCTCGACGTATAATCCAAGCAAGCCGAGTACATACAAGGAGCGGAAGAGCGATGCAATGTTCCCAATGTGGCGCGACCGTGGTCGCAGCAGCCCGGTTTTGCCCGATTTGTGGCCAGGCGCTCGCAACAACGCGTCCTACACCAGTCGCCATCGATCCGACGCGCGTGCCGATGGGCGGCGTGCCCTCGATTCACGATGCGCCAACCGTGGTGATCGATCGCCGCACGATCATGCCGACTGCCGAGCCGTCGCTGTCGGCGGCTGAGGTCGCGGCGCTGGTTGCCAACATGGGCAAGTCGATGGTCGTCTCGCAGTGGCAGCGCTGGTGGTGGAAGATCCTGCTGATCGGCGTGGCGCTCTACCTGGCGCTGAACACGGTCACGATCAGCACCCAGAACGCGATTCTGCTGCCGCAGCTGCTGATGATCGGCACGTTTCTGATCCCGATTGTGTATATCGCCTATCTGTATGAGGATGGCACACTCTACGACGTGCCGCTGTCAAAGATCGCGCTGATTTTTTTCTTCGGCGGCGTGGTCGGCTCGATGACGGCGACGATCCTTGAGGCGCGGCTGATCACCTCGAACGGTGCGGGCATCTTCGGGCAGCTCACCTTTTTGAACGCCAGCATCGTCAGCCTGAGCGAGGAGCTGGCCAAGCTGATGGTCTGCGTGCCGTTTCTGCTCCAGGCGCGGCAGCGCTACCCAACAGTGATGCATGGCATTGTGCTGGGCGCGGCGGCGGGCATGGGCTTTGCGGCGTTCGAGAGTATGGGCTACGCCTTCAGCACATTGATTAACGACGGCATGCCGGCGATGCACAACATCATCCGGCTGCGCGCGCTGCTGGCTCCACTCGGGCACGGCACCTGGACGGCGATCATCGCGGCGGCCATGTGGCGCGAGTACGCCCAGGGCTACTTTCCGCTCAACCGCAATGTCCTGATCGCCTTCGTCTGCTCGGTGGTGCTGCATCTGCTGTGGGATTATCTGCCGCCGCTGCTGTTCATCGATCTGCCGATCCTGCACCTGATGCTCGGCGCGATTGGCATTTTGCTGCTGCGCTTTTTCCTGGTGGACGCCAAGGGCGGGCAGGGCGCAGCCTATAGCGAGCGCAATCTGGCTGTGGCGCTGCGACTGTATCTCGGCGAGCTGCGCGACGACCTGCGCGGCATGTTCCGCCACAAGCAGCGCTCGCAGCGATCCTCGAAATAAGCGTAGCTCCTGATCGCACGTGTCCTCGTCAGCCCGTGGCTCAGCTGCGGGCTTTATGCTGTCGCCCTATTCTGGCTGATCCTAGAGTCTTGTTGAGTACACGGTGCCGCCAGCAGAGCGTAGCCAGGCATCGACTCTGCCGAACGAGCAGGGGTACACCGGGGTACAAAAATGTTAAGAAAATTTTGAAGATTTACGCCGCCTTTATTCAGGAGGTATTTAGCGCCTCGCTATACAGTACAGAGCATGTACATGATGATAAAGGAGGCACAACGATGCGGAAGATTCGCGGGCTCACCGTGATCCTGGTTCTACTCGCGCTTGGCCTGACCCTCGCGCCGGGCGAGACGGCACACGCCTACTCCACGCCGTTGCAAAGTAGCCCAATGGTAGGCCGCACCTGGAAAACCGGCGCGCGCATCTGGGTGGGCACCAACGAAAGCTTCGGCGACAATACGGGCGAGACGCTGACGCTGCGCGTCAGACTCGCCAGCGCCTGCAACACCTGCTGGCTATCATCAGTGGCAATGACGCAGCGCGGGACGGGCAGCGGCTATCGCTCGTGGAAAGGCAGCCTTGAAGGATTGGCACCAGCTACCAAGTATGACTATCGCATCTTCGCGTCCGGCCAGACCGGCGAGCGCGGCGGCAGCTCCTTTATGACCGAGCCGGACGCGCCGGCACGCTTCAAGGTTGGCGTCTCCTACTGCATGAATGGCGAGAAACAGCCCAGCCAGCCCTCGTTCAGCATCATGCGCGAGCAGCTGGACAATGGACAGCCCAACTTACATATTCTGCTGGGCGATAACATGTACACCACACAGAATCCGCCCACCAAGGAGCATTACTGGTTCAAGTACATGCAGCAGCGGCAGGTGCCGGAATTCGCGTCGGTTTATCGCAACTTCCCAACCTACGCCATCTGGGACGATCACGACTACGGCCCGAATGACGAAGATACAACCTTTGCCCAAAAAGACATTGCACGGGCCGCCTACGATGATCTGTGGGCGCATCCCGAATTCGCCGGCGATGGCATCTACCACAAGTTCAACTGGGGAGCTAGCAACGATACCGGCGGCGTGGACTTCTTCATGATGGATGATCGCTGGGGCCGCGACTGCCCGCGCAACATGCCGGCTGGCTACCCGGCAAACATGTACGGTAATCCGCAGTTCGAATGGCTGAAAAGCCAGCTGTTAGCCTCGCGGGCAACCTTTAAAGTGATCGCGAATGGCTCGACGCTGAACAGCGCCTGCTGGGGAGCCCAGCGCCAGCAGCTCTTCAACTTCATCGTCGCCAACAACATCAAAGGCGTGCTGTTTCTCACCGGCGACATACACCGCAGCCAGCTGACGCAGCGCACG
>JAFAYS010001041.1 GCA_019240175.1 Chloroflexota bacterium
CAGCGGCATTCAAGCCGCGCTCCAGCTGGGCCGACTCTGGCTGGCGGCCTATGTCGGCAAACGCATCCATCTTCAGCACGGCACGAGCTTTATCGATCGCCTGATGGGGCTACCGCTCAAAGTCTTCGACGCGCACTGTGTATCCGGTCTGGTAATGCGCAGCATTCAGGCCGACACGATTCAGCTGGCTGTGACCGAGGGAATGATCAGCGTGCTGGCCGATGCGATTATGTTTTTGGCGGCGCTGGGCGTAATTCTATTCTATGATCCGCTGCTGGCGCTGATTGCCTTCGCCGCCGTGCCGCTGGTGCTGCTCGTGATCGCGCTGCTCAATGAGCGCGTGTATAGCAACCAGTTCGACGCGATGGCTGGCGTCGAAGACTGCGCCGCGCATATGATGGATACTTTCGAGTCGATCCGCACCGTGCGCGTTTTTTCCGCCGAGCAGCACTATCGTGAGCTGCTCCACACGAAGCTGAACAGATTTACCCACACGCGCTTTGAGAACCGCATCTCGGGCGCGCTGCCGACTGCCTGGAGCCTGTTTGCGACGGCGCTGATCACGGCGGGCGTCTTGTGGTACGGCGGCAGCCGCGTGCTGAGCGGCGAGATTACGCCTGGTGAATTGCTGGTCTTGTTCGGCATGATCACGTTCTACCTGACGCCGGTCCAGCGCTTGCCCACGACGATCCTCAACATTCGCGGCGCGCTGATCGGCCTTGAGCGTTTGTCTGAGATCGAGATGCTGCCGACTGAGCAAGAGCAATCGGCGCGGACCCACACGCTGCCTGAGGTGCGCGGTCGCATCGTCCTCGATCAGGTCAGCTTCGCCTATATTTCTTCGCGTCCGGTGCTACGCGGAATTAGCCTCACGATCGAGCCCGGCCAGACGATTGCGGTCGTCGGGGAAACAGGCTCCGGTAAAACATCATTGGCCAACCTGATCGCTGGCTTCTACCTGCCCACGCAGGGCGATGTGTTGATCGATGGCGTGAGCACGCGCGTGATCGAGCCACAAGCGTTGCGGCGCTCGATCAGTGCGGTATTTCAGAACACACGGCTGCTGCAGCACTCGGTGTTCGAGAATATCACCATGATGAACCCGACGACGCTGGACGAGGTGCGGCGAGTTGCACGGCTAGCCAATGCCGACGGGTTTATTAGCCAGCTGATGAATGGCTACGATACACAAGTGGCGCGCGGCGGCGAGAATTTTTCCTCGGGACAGGCCCAGCGGATCGAGCTGGCACGCGCGCTGCTCAAGGACGCGCCGATCTTGATCCTTGACGAAGCGACCAGCAACCTCGACAGCGAAACCGAGCGCGGCATTCTGCAAGCGCTGACCGAAAATCGGCATGGGCGCACCACGGTGGTGATCGGGCACCGGCTAAGCACGGTGGTTAACGCCGACCATATTTTTGTGATGGATAAGGGCCAGATTGTTGAGCATGGCACGCACAACGAATTGATCCAGCGGCGCGGACGCTATTACGAGCTGTTTGGCAGCCAGATCATTCGTGTGGTCGAGCCGCCGCGCGCGACGATCGAGGATGGAGAGCTGCGGCTAACCGCGTAAGCTGGGAACGCGCAAGGCGGTCACTTTCTCACATGTGAGATCTATCGTTCGTCCACGGAAAGCAGCAAGCCGCGCCTCCCGTGGACGAAGTTGATCCTGCACGCTAGCTGGCACTTAGAGCTTTGCGCACATCGTCGAGCACCACCTGCGCGGCCAGCACACCGCCACGGCTGCTCCACACTGCGCCGTCGATCGCGACGACGTGGTTATTTTTAACGGCGGCAAGCTGCTGGAAGACCGGCGTGTCGCGCGCGCTCTGCATCGCGGTGGCATCTTCGCCCTCGGGGCTGAGCGTGCCCAAGAAGAGCCAGTCGCCGTCGATCAGATTGATCTGCTCAAGGCTAAGCGGCATCGAGTGCGTGAAGCCATCGTCGGGCTGGTGTGCGGGCCGCTGCAAGCCCAAATCGGTCAGCACGAGCACCGAGAATTGCTTCGGCTGCATATAGCTCGGCCCGGTCGGTCCCCAGCGCACCACACTGACCCTGGCATTCGCGTTCGCACCCAGCGCCGCCTTGACCGCCTGCACCTCGGCGTCGTAGTCGGCCAGCACGCGCGTGCCCGCGTCTTGCTTGTTCAGCACCTCGGCAACCTTGGCGAAATGCGTTTTCCAATCGTCGTCGACATCCATCGTCACTACCGTCGGCGCGATCTCGCCGAGCTGCGCGATCACCTGCTCGTCGTTCATATCGCCCGCCAGAATCAGATCGGGATTTACCGCCGCGACCGACTCCAGATTCGGCCTGAGCAGATCGCCGACCACGCGAAGACCGGCCACACGCTCGCCGAGATAGCGCGGCGGCGTGTTCTGGCCCTGGCCATTGGTAATACCTGCGGGCATCACACCGAGCGCCAGCGCCGCATCCAGATCTTCCTGAGTCAGCACCACAATCCGCTGCGGCGCGGCGGGCACCTCGATCTCGGCTCCCAGCGCGTCGGCCACGGTTCGCGTAGCATCTGTAGGAGCAGCTGCGGCCTCGGTGGCGGCAGGTGATTCTGCTGGGCTGGCGCTGGCTTCCGCAACCGCGCTGGCAGCCGGCGATGCGCTCAGGCTGCTGTTGGGCTGGCTGGTGACGGCGGGCGCGGAAGACTGGCAGCCGGCAAGCAGCAGGCTAGCCAGGATCATTAGCAGCAGCGAAAACTGCTTCAACATGTGGACACTCCTTTTGAAGCGATGAATATTGTTTTGATCCAGCATCAGCGCTGGGCTGTTTCCTCAAGCAACCGCACCGCGCTGGCGGCCAGCAGCGCCGCGCCAAGCGGCAGCGCGGCCTCGTCGATCGTGAAGCGCGGATCGTGGCACTCGTAGAATTCCTGGCCGCTGCCCACGCCGAGCATGAAGTAGCAGCCCGGCACGCGCTCAGCAAAAACCGAAAAATCGTCGGCGCTGCACTGCGGCTGCTGCGCGACAACACGCTTGGCGGCGATCAACTGCTCGGCCTCGACGCGCACCAGTTGGGCAATCCGTGTATCGTTAACCACCGGCGGGCAGCCCAGCTCGATCCGCAGGTCGTAGTCGCCGCCAAACGTCCGCGCGATCGCGCAGGCTTGTTCGAGGCCGTCGTGCAGCCGCTGGCGTGTCGGCTGATCGAAGCTGCGAATCGTGCCGCTGATGCGCACCTCGGGCGGCAGAATATTTTCGGCGGTTCCGGCGTGGATCGTGCCGACCGTGATCAGCGCGGGTGCGATCGGGCTGACCAGACGGCCACGCAGCCCATAGATCGCGTTGAGCACCTGCGTGGTGAGCCAGATCGAATCGAGGGCGTGATGCGGATACGCGGCGTGGCCGCCCTGGCCTTTGATCGTGGCGGTAAACGTGTCGGGCGCGGCGGCGATTGGCCCCGGCGATACGGCGATTGTGCCTGCCCGCAACGACGGATCGACATGACAGCCGACCACTGCCGCCACATCGTCCAGCGCGCCCTCAGCCAGCATGTAGTCCGCGCCGCTCTTGCCCTGCTCGTCGGTGGTTTCTTCACAGGGTTGGAACAGCAAGCGCACCCGGCCCGGCAGATCGCGCTGGGCCAGCAACTGCGCCGCGCCCAGCAGCATCGCCACGTGGGCATCGTGGCCGCAGGCGTGCATCCGTCCTGGCACCTGCGAGCAAAAGCTCACGCCGCTCTGCTCCTCGATCGGCAGCGCGTCCATGTCGGCTCGCAGCGCCACGATCGGCCCGCTACTTGCGCCGATCTCCGCCACGACGCCGGTCTTGCCGACGTTCATGCGGATCGCCGCAGTTGGCGGCAGCGACTCGGCGATGTAGCGCGCGGTGGCGTGCTCGTGAAAGCCCAGCTCAGGATGCTGGTGCAGATGCCGCCGCCAGGCGACGATGCGATCAGTAATCCGCTGTGCATCAGCTAACATGTATCGCTCCTCAATTGCTTTCAACCGCCAGATTCAGCGACGGCATATCGGCATTCTGAATGCGGGTCGCGACCAGCAGCGCGATCAGCAGAAAGGCCGTGGTTGCCAGCAGCGCGGCCTGATACGCCGCCAGATCCGGCGATCCAGTGCCCGCCGGCTGGGTCGAGCCGGCTCCCGCCATCACGCTGGCCGCCAGCGCTACGCCCAGCGCGCCGCCAATCTGGCGCAGCACGTTGAACAGCGACATCGCGCGGCCCATCGCGGCCCCGTCGATCGTGGCGAACGCGATCGTCTGCACCGCGATCACCGCGTGGCCTAGGAAGAAGCCGACGCAGAACAACAGTAGCCGCACCAACCAGCGGTTGGTCGTGGCATCGACCAGGCTCATCGCGCCGAAGGTGACGAATGCGCAGACCAGCCCGACCAGGATCAGGCGGCGCGCGCCCAGGCGGCTATACGACCAATCGACCAGCTGCGAGGCCAGCATCAGCCCGAGCGCTTCGGGAAAAACTGTCAGCCCGGAGTCGAGCGCCGACGCGCCGATCGCGTCCTGATACATCAGCGGGAAAACGTAGAGCATGCCCAGCAATCCGCCCGCCGCGCACACCGCGATCAGCGTGGCGTTGCCAAAGACACGGTCGCGCAGCAGGCGCAGATCCAGCATCGGCTCAGGCGTGCGCAGCTCGACAACGATTAGCACCACGACCAGCACCAGACCGCCGAGTCCGGTCGCGAGGATCGCCGGCGAGGTCCAGCCCTGCGCCGCGCCGTCGCCCAACGCGTAGAGCAGCAGACCAAAGCCGGGCGTGGCCAGCACAAAGCCCCACCGATCGAAGCTACCGGCCTCGACATCGCTATCCGCCGTGAGCAAAAAGCCGCCGAAGAGCACCGCCGCGATGCCGATCGGCACGTTGACATAGAAGGCCCAGCGCCAGGAAAGATATTCGGTCAGGAAGCCGCCCAGGATCGGGCCGAGCGCCGGAGCCAGCGCCGTCGGGATCGTCAGGATGCGCGACAGGCTCAGCCGCTCCTCGGGCGGAAACGCGCGAAACAACATCGTCATGCCGACCGGCGTGAGCAGACCGCCGCTCGCGCCTTGCAGCACCCGAAACACCACCAGCGAGGCCAGATCCCAGGTCAGGCCGCACAGCGCCGAGGCAAGCGTGAAAATACTTAGGGCTGTGAGAAAAACGCGCTTCGTGCCCCAGCGGTCGCCGAGCCAGCCCGCCACCGGCAGCACGATCGCAAAGCTGACCAGAAACCCGACCTCGATCAGATTGGTCGCGGCTGGCGAAACACCGAAATCAGCGCTGATCGTCAGCATGGCCGGATTCACAATCGTGGCGTCGACGCCATTCATGACCATCGCGGCCACAAAGACAATACACAGCGTGGTCTTGGGATCGAATAGCTTGCTCATACGTGCGGCTCCACAACGGCAGCTTGGTGCTCGCCGGTCGCCGCGTGGCGCTGGAGCCTGGTCGTTAGAATGGCACCGATCGCGGCGATCGGGCCGGGCTGCGTCATATCTTTGTGCGTACAGGCGATATTGTGGCTTTCGATCGCGCCATCGATATAGGGTGCCCACGTCTCCGGCGTCAGCGACTCATCGACGGTCTCGACCGTGGCGCGGAAAAAGAGCAGATCGGCGCGGCAGCGGCTGTGTACGTGCTGACGCAAAATGTGGGCGGTGTTGAGATACACGTCGCCGAGCGCGCTGATCGTGGCGTCGTGCAGCGTTGCCAGCGGGCTGTTCTCACGACGCAGCAGATCGACCACGGTTTCGAGCTGAAGCGGCTCTGTGCCGAGGTTGCGCAGGTCGTAGCCGCCCATGGCCAGCAGCGCTTCGAGCGCCTCGTTGTGGTCGGGCGTGGGCAGCAGCCGCAGACCATCGGCGGGATACGCATCCAGCATCACCAGCAGCGCAACCTGCTGGCCTTGCTGTTGCAGCCGCTCCGCCATCGCGTGGATCACAATGCCGCCGAGCGACCAGCCCAGCAGATAATAGGGGCCATGCGGCTGGATCGTGCGCAGCTGATCAACGTAGTCCTGGGCCATGGCCGCCAGCGTGGCCGGCAGCGGCTCCGTGTGCGCGATGCCGCGCGCCTGGACGCCATAGATCGGATAGTCGGCGCCGAGATGCTGGACCAGCCCGCCGTAGCACCAGCTCAAGCCGCCCGCCGGATGCACGCAGAAGAGCGGCGGGTGATCGCCGGTCGATCGCAGCGGCAGCAGCACGTCGAGCGCGTCCAGCTGACCGCCGGAGTCCAGCCGCTCGGCGAGCGCGGCGACGGTCGGTGCTTCAAACAGCGTGCCGATGCGCAGCTCGACGCCCAGCGCGGCCCGCACCTGCGCCACCAGTTGCGCCGCCAGCAGCGAGTGGCCACCCAGTTCGAAGAAGCTGTCGTCGATGCCGACCTGCGCCATGCCCAACACCTCACTCATGATCTCGCACAGAATCGCCTCGCGTGGCGTGCGCGGCCCGCGCCCAGCGCTCCGCTCCAGCTCCGGTGCCGGCAGTGCTTTGCGATCCAGCTTGCCGTTCCGCGTCAACGGCAGCGCTTGGAGCACCACGATCGCCGTCGGCACCATGTACTCGGGCAACTGCGCGCCAAGTTGCTGGCGCAACTCGGCAGAACCTAGAACTAAGAACCTAGAACCATCCGAATCACCCCCTAGGTTCTGGGTTCTCGGTTCTCGGTTCTTCTCGACCACGTACGCGACCAGCCGCTGATCGCCGGGTCGGTCTTCGCGCACGAGCACGGCAGCCTGCGCGACCTGCGGCTGACGGCGCAGCACGGCCTCGATCTCGCCCAGCTCGATGCGGAAGCCGCGCACTTTCACCTGCGCATCCGCCCGTCCCAGGAAATCCAGCGTGCCATCTCGTCGCCAGCGCGCCAGGTCGCCCGTGCGGTAGCGACGCGTGCCGGGTGCACCAAACGGATCCGGCTGGAAGCGTTCGGCGGTCAGGTCCGGGCGGTTGAGATAGCCGCGCGCCAATCCCGCGCCCGCGATCCACAGCTCACCCGCCACGCCCACCGGCACCAGCTCACCGTGCTCGTCCAGCACGTACACGCGCAGATCCGGAATGCCGCAGCCGATCAAACTGTTTGCGCCCTTGACCGCAATCTGCCGGCGATCCAGCGCCAGATAGCTGACGTGGACCGTGGTCTCGGTGATGCCGTACATATTGACCAGCAGCGGCGCGTTCTCGGCGTAGCGCTGATACCACTCGTCCAGGCGGCGCAGATCGAGCGCCTCGCCGCCGAAGATCACATACCGCAGCGCCAGCGCGGATGTAGACTCGGCGCTTTCGCGGTCGGCGTGCATCAACTGGTAAAAGGCCGAGGGCGTCTGATTCAGCACGGTCACGCCCTCATGCGCCAGCAGCCGTCGAAACTCCACCGGCGATCGGCTGATCTCGTACGGCACGACCACCAGCCGCCCGCCATACAGCAGCGCGCCCCAGATCTCCCAGACCGAGAAATCGAAGGCATACGAGTGGAACAGCGTCCACACGTCCTGCGCGCCGAAATGAAACCAGTGATCGGTGGCGCTGAAGAGCCGCACAACATTCTGATGCGGGATCACCACGCCCTTGGGTCTGCCGGTGGAGCCGGAGGTGTAGATGATGTAGGCGCTGTGCTCGGGCTGCAGCGGCGTGACGTGCTCGCGATCTGTCAGGTTATGGCTCGGCTGCTGGGCCAAGCGCGCGATCGTGGCGGACGCGTCGAGCAGGAGCAGCGGCACGCTCAGCGGCAAGCGCTCGGCGACGGTGCTGGCGGTCAGCACACAAACAGGCTGCGCATCGTCGAGCATGAAGTGCAGCCGCTCCGCAGGATAGGACGGGTCGAGCGGCAGATAGGCCGCGCCGCTCTTGAGCACCGCCAGCAGCGCCACGACCAGATCCACCCCGCGCGGCAGACACAGCGCCACCACCTGCTCGGGACCGACGCCCTGCGTCCGCAGCAGCCACGCCAGCTGATTGGCCCGCGCGTTCAACTCGGCATAGCTCAGCCGCGCAGCGGGATCGACCAGGGCAGCAGCAGACGGTGTGCGCGCAACCTGCGCCTCGAAGAGCGCTGGGATCCTCGTGGCCGGCAGCGGCTGATTGGCTCCGCTGCCGATTGCTAGCAGCCGGCGGCGCTCCTCGGCGGTCAGCAGCGCGATCTGCCCGACCGGCTGTGCGAGATCCGAGAGCGTCGCGATCTGCTCAAGCAAGGTGAGAAAGCGTTGTTGATGATCAAGCAGATTATCGGCGGTGTACAGCGCAGGATTCGCGTCGTAGATGATGCGCAGGCCGCTGCCGTCTGTGGTATCCGTGACAGCGATCGACAGATCGTCGACGGGGCCTGCCGCGAGATTGTGGACCGTCGCGCGCTGGCCGGCGAAATTGAGCGTGCTGTCGAACGGCAGAATGTTGAGCATTGTGCCGAATAAGCGCCGATCCTCGCCGACCAGCCGTAGCTCACGGATCAGGTCTTCATAGCGGTAGCGCTGGTGCCGCCGCATTTCGCGTACGAGGCGCGTCACTTGCTGGGCCAGCTCGATCAGCGGCATGCCTGTGCGTACTTGAATACGCAGCGGCAGCACATTGACCACCATACCCGGTATTCGCGCGGCAACCGAGCCAAGCCGGCCCATGCTCGGCAAGCCCAGCACAATGTCGTCAGCGCCAGTCATGCGGTGCAGATACGCCGCCGTCGCCGCGATCACGAGGTCGGGCCAGCTCAGCCTGGCCTGGTGGGCCAGCTGCTTCAAGCGATCCGTTGCCACTGGTGAGAGCGTTGCCATCTGGCGCAGAAATGTATGCGCCGTGCCGGTGCTGCGTCCGGCCAGACTGACGGCCTCAGGACAATCGGCAAGCTGCGCCAGCCAGTAGTCGCGATCGCGGCTCATCTGCTCCGAGGCACGGTAGGCCGTTTCTTCCTTAAGGATCGCCGCCAGCACGCCGAACGCACCATGGTCCGTGGGCTGTCCAGTGACCAGCGCCGTGTACAGGTCGGCCACGCGCCGCTGGATCAGCGCCAGGCCAAAGCCATCGGTCGCGATATGGTGGATGCGCTGGTACCAGAAGTAGCGATTCGCGGCGATCTTGAACAGCGCCTGCGTAAACAGCGGGCCGTGAACCAGATCGATCGGCTCCGCCAGATCCGCGCGCATCCAGGCGAGCGCCGCCGCCTCTCCGTCTGTTGTCGCGCTCAGATCGATCTGGTGCAGCGGCCACTCCGCCGCGCGCTCGATCAGCTGGCAGGGCGCGCCGTGCTCTTCGACAAAGCGAGCATGCAGCGCGTCGGCCTCGTCGACGGCCTGGCGCAGGGCGGCTTCAAACAGCTCTGAATCGATTGGCCCGTGCAGCTCAACATAGTCGCCGGTGTTATACATCGGATTGTCCGGATCAAGCTGTTGCGCAAACCAGATGCCTGCCTGCGCCACTGACACGGGAACACATGTATCTCGAAGATCAAACTTCACAATCTATCCTCAGTCATCACAGATGAATACGTATGTCAATGTGCAGCCACTTGCGACGAGCGGGCAGCCAGCAGCTGCCACCACTCGCCCAGCGTTGGCCGATCGATCAGCTCCATAAAGCTCACCTCAACGCCGTCGCGTCGCCAGCGCTCGATCAGGCTCATGATGCGGATCGAGTCGAGACCGAGATCGATCAGATTCGTGTCCGCGTCCAGCGCCAAATCCGGCTCATCCAGCACATCGGCAAGGTCCGCACAGACGCGCTCAAAGGTGAGCGCCGCGTCAGCCTCAGCTAGCGCCTGCTCGGATCGCAGGATCTGCGCGCTGCCCAGCTCGGCCAGCAGCTGCTCCGTTGCGATCGTAACCGCACAGCGCTTAGCCGCGTAACTGAGCGCCATCTGGTGATCGGCCAGCGAAAAATCGGCGATCGCATCGGCGACCAGAAAAGGCTGCACGTCTTGCATAAAAGCCTCGCTGGCCGTCATCAAACAGCCGATGTGGCCGTAGATGCCGCAGATCACCAGCTGATCGCGTCCCTGTTCGCGCAGCATGTCCAGCAGATCCGTGCGCTGAAACGCGCTGTAGCGCCATTTCGTCAGCAGAATATCGTCAGCGCTCGGCGTCAGCTCGTCGA
>JAFAYS010000239.1 GCA_019240175.1 Chloroflexota bacterium
CAACATTATCGCCTTTGATCGTGGTGATGTCTCGACGCCGATCTACCGCGTCTTTCTGCGCAGCGGCGGCGAGTGGCTGGGCAGTCAGCTCAATCAGACTGAGTGGATGGAGCCTGCCGACGGTAATCTGCCGATGGCGACCTACGGTGGTAATCTGTACGTTTGGGATAGCAAAGAAAAGCAGATCTGGAAGTACACCAGTGGTATGTACGCCGATTTACCCGCATCCTGGATCACGAATGGCGGCGGTAAGCCGCTAGATCAAGTGGCTGATCTGCAGGTCGAAGGGCTGGTGTATCTGCTCAACCGCGACGGCAGTGTGCTGGTCTTCGAGGCCGGCAATCTGATCAGACAGTTGCCCGCGCCACAGCTCGCCGTGCCAGTCACGACGGTCTCGCGCTTTGTGGTGACGCCCGATATTTTGGACGTCGACGGCGTGACGGTGCTCCGGCCCGGCGCGATCTATGTTCTCGATACACGCAACGAGCGTGTGCTTCAGCTCAGCAAAACCGATGGCTCGCTGATCCAGCAGATTCAGGCGCGCGCTCGTGGTCCGCTCAACCAGATCAGCGATCTGGCGGTGGATGAGCAGCGCGGCATGATCTATCTGGCGAACGGGCCGCGCGTGCTGCAAACGCAGCTGCCCGAGCCGCCGCAGCCAAGCGCCGAGCCAGACGCGACCGAGAGTGCCACTGAGACAGCGACGCCGGAGCCGTGAGCGTGCCGGTTTTCACTAAAACACGGAGGGTTCGAGGTTTTGCCTCGGACCTTCTTGTTTTTCGCGCGGTGTGTATTTGTCTTTTGTTGGGGATGGATCTATGCTGATTAAACCGCCGAGCCGAACCGATCTTCATGCCGCCTACGAGGCCGCCGGCTGTCCCGTCTGCGGCATGCTCAAGCGCAGCGAGCGCCGCTACATCGATGCGACGCTCTACGAGCATGTGACTGATGTGCGCTGGCGGGCCGAGGTTCGCGCCGCGCGTGGTTTCTGCACGTTGCATACTCGGGATGTGCTGGAGGTTGGCCGCTCAGCGTTGGGCGTCTCGCTGGTCGCCGGCGATATTCTCAAAACGCTGCGCGAGTCGCTCACGGCCACGAGCAGCAGTGGCGGCGCATTGGGCAGACTGCGCGCGGCAATCGGTGGCGGCAGCGGCCTGGCGGCGGCGCTTCAGCCCCAGCAGCCCTGCCCGATCTGCACCTATCTCGCGGATCTTGGCGCTGTGTATGTCGTCGCGCTCCTCGACGATCTCACCACCGACGAAGGCCGCGCAGCCTACGAGCGCTCTGTTGGGCTGTGTCTGCCGCATCTGCTGGCAGCGGCGCGATGTGGTGGGCCAGGCTTGTCGCCGTTGGTCGACCAGCAGGCGCGGGTGTGGGAGCGGCTCGAAGGCGAGCTCAGCGAGTTTGCGCGCAAAAGCGACTATCGCTTCAGCGACGAGACGATCGAGGCCGAGCGCGATGCCTGGCGGCGGGCGTTGCTGCTGCTGAGCGGGGAGTGATGGTCAAATTGGTCAAAAGCGCAACGCGTTGCGCCTTTGTTTTACACAGCACATTTATGTCTTTATTGATGTAATTCTGAACGCGAATAGATGATTTATGTTGACGATGATGTAATCGTATGATATAATCCATGTCATCAAAGCAAAAACCCAGGCAAGAAGCCTGGGTTGCCGATGGGAGATCAATACACCTATCTCAAGTGCGAGATCACTAGACCAAGTAGACTGATGAGTGCTATACACACTCTCGGATCGATATCGATCCTCATGGTCTTACCTCCTTTCGGTGTTTTTAAAGCCACGTGTTGAGTTAAGCAACACGTGGCTTTTATTATACAGCAAAGGGGTAATTATTGTCAAGGTGGGAAATTATATCAGTATGATACAATGTTGTCAAGCATCTTTATTTGTTGTTATATGAATATATTGTAGAGTTTGTTATATTACATCTAGAACCGTCAAGTTGTCATTCAATGTTTCTTGTTACATACGAAAAACCGCAACGTGCGGTTTTTCTTGCATGAAATTAAAAACCAAACAGGGTATGAGCATCGCCCATACCCTGCTGTCCGTGTGTTGTGAGATTGTTAGACCGTCTCGGTTGGTCGCTCGGTCTTGAGTGCCACCGACTCGCGCTTGGTGAAGGTCAAATGTCCATTGACAGTAGCGACCTGGACCACATCGCCGGCGACAAACTCGCTCTTGAGCAGCGACCGGCTCAGCGGCGTTTCCAGCATGCGCTGCACCGTGCGGCGAAGCGGACGCGCGCCATAGACCGGGTTGTAGCCTTCCTTGACCAGCAGTTCCTTGGACGCCGTGGTCAGCTCCAGCGTAATCTGCTGCTCGGCCAGTCGATCTGCGACCTCCTTGGCCTGCAGGTCGACGATCTGCATCAGATCGCCCATCGTCAGTGGCTCGAAGAGAATAATCTCGTCGATGCGGTTCAAGAACTCAGGCCGGAAGGTCCGCTTCAAGCCGTCGTCAACTTTGCGCCGCGCCTCGGCCAGATCGATCTGATCCCCGTCGCGCTTGAAGCCAATCGTGCCGGCGCGCAGCTCCTCGGTGCCGACGTTCGAGGTCATGATGATCACGGTGTTGCGGAAGTCCACGGTATGACCCTGACCGTCTGTCAAGCGACCGTCGTCCAGCACCTGCAAGAGCGTGTTGAAGACCTCAGGATGCGCCTTCTCGATCTCGTCGAACAGTACGACCTGGTAGGGCCGTCGCCGGATCGACTCGCTGAGCTGGCCGCCCTCGTCATAGCCGACATAGCCTGGAGGGACACCAAGCAGCCGCGACGTGGTATGCCGCTCGCCGTACTCGCTCATGTCGATGCGCGTCATGGCGTCCTCGCTGTCGAACATGAACTCCGCCAGCGCTTTGGCCAGCTCGGTCTTGCCAACGCCCGTGGGGCCAAGGAAGATGAACGAGCCGATCGGACGACGCGGATCTTTCAAGCCAGCGCGGGCACGGCGGATCGCGTCGCTCAGCGCGACAATCGCTTCCTCCTGGCCGATCA
>JAFAYS010000387.1 GCA_019240175.1 Chloroflexota bacterium
ATTCCCGCCGCGACCAAGCCAAGCCAGTTCTTCCAGTACTCGTGCGAGTTCGATGCCGCCTGGGTGATTCTGCAAACCTACGGCATCGCGGCCAGCGGCGACGAGATCATCAACGCGATCGATCATGACCGCAGCGTGGAGCCCTACATCGAGGAGACGCGTGAGGGCTATCTGATCCACGGCGGCGACATCGAGCAGGCCTACTCCGGCGATTACACGCACAACTTCCTGGCGCGCTCCACCGGCACGGCCATGCAAAAAGTCTTCGATCGCTACGGCCTCGACTCCCAGCTGGTGCAGGATCGCGCTGGGCTTGAGGCCGCGCTGCGGGCCGGTGAGCTGGTGTGGATCAAGACCACCGTCGATTTCAAACCGTGGCGACCGGCGACCTGGATCATGCCCGACGGACGCACGCACAAAACCGTGCTCGGCAACGATCACGCGGTGGTGGTGATGGGCTTCAACGCCAGCAGCGTCGTGATCCGCGATGTGCTCGGCCCAACCAGCACCAATCGCCAGCGGCCCTACGAGTACGAGGTTGGCTGGGATACGTTTATGGCAGCCTGGGGCGCACAGTCGTTTGATGGCCTGGCCGTCGCGTCGCCCGTAGCCGAGTGAGTATGCCCGGCTGGTCTCGCCGGCGGCAGCTCAGCGCTCCCGCGCGGCTGTATTTGCTGCACGCCGCGCTGCTAACCGGCAGCCTGGCGCTGAACGGCGCATTTTTCAACTTTGCTATTCCCGCGCTCGGCTTCAAGCTCCAATTTCTGGGCCTGCTTAACACGGCCTCGATCGCCGTTGCCGCCATTCTCAGCCTGCCGCTGTGGTGGCTGGTCACGCGCATCGGCTTGCAGCGCTCGCTGCTGCTGAGCGCGCTGCTGCAAGCGCTTGGCATCGGCATGACGGCGCTCTGGCCGAGCGCAGTGCCGCTGCTGATCGGCGTCGGCCTGACAGGCGCGGCGGCGACGATCTTTCAGGTCAGTGCGCCGCCCTACATGATGGAGCAGAGTGACTCCACGACGCGTGATCATTTGTTCAGCGCCAACGCGGCGGTCAACATCGGCTTCGCGGGCATCGTCACGTTCTTCGCGGGCGATCTCAAAACATGGCTTGGCTGGCTACTCGGCACGGGCGCGGAAAGTGCGCTGGCCTACCGCGCGATCTTCGCATGTGCGGCACTGGGTGTGGTGCTGGCGATTCTGCCGCTGCTGGCGATCCGCCGCCGCTCGGCGCAAGCGTCCGCTTCGGTTGAGTCTGTGACCCAACAGCCGGTCGCCGAGGCCGTAGCGCAGCGCTTGGCAACAGTCACCGGCGACGACGAGCCGTCGTGGCTGGCGCGGCTGCCGCTGCTGGTGCCGCTCGTGGATCGTTTGCCGCCCAACGTTCGGCAGATTGTGCGCCAGCCGATGCGCGTGCTGCCGCTGCTGGTCTCGCCGCTGCTGATCTCGTTTGGCGCGTCGGCGCTGTTTTTGTACCTCAATCTGTTTTTCAAAACGCGCTTCGGCATCAGCGACACCTCGATCGCGCGCATTCTGGCGATCTTGAATATTGCGACCGGCCTGGCGGCGCTGGCAGGTCCCGCGATCTCGACGCGTATCGGCAAAATGCCCATGATCGTGCTGACGCAGCTGTTGTCGATCCCGTTCTTGCTGATGCTGGGCTTTGTGCCGGTGCTGGGCATCGCTGTAGGCGCGGCGCTGGTGCGTGGCGCGCTCTTCAACATGGGCTCGCCGCTCTACGATGCCTTCGCGATGGAGCGCACCGACGAGTCCGCCCGACCGATTGTGATCGGCCTGATCAACGGCGCGTACACGGTGGGCTATCTGATCAGTCCCGTGATCAGCACGTGGGTGCAGGAGCACTACGGTTTTGCGCCGCTCTTCATTACCACCGCGCTCTTCTATGGTGTGGCCGCGCTGATGAACTACTGGCTGTTTATGCGCAAGCGCGCCGTGCGCCAGTCCCAGCCGATCGAGCAGCGCGACCTGGCCTAGATTCTTCATCCGGCTTTCCCGTGTGCCGCGTTTGACGTAGCGCGATGGTGTATCATGCCCGCAGGGAGAGATCCTCCGCATCAACCCGTCAGCAAAAGGAAGGAACGAATGGCTCTGGAGCTGTATATGCTTGGCTTGATCGTCAAAGATATGCCCGCAGCCGTGGCATTCTACCGACGACTCGGCCTGGCGATTCCCGACGGCAGCGAGACGCAGTCGCATGTCGAGATCAAGATGGGCACGGGCATGACCTTTTTTCTGGACTCCAAGCCGCGACGCTGGGACCCGCACTACGAGCGGTCGGACGCTCAGCCGAGCCCGCCCAACGATCGCTACCCGATGATTCTTGAGTTCTACCTGGACAATCAGGCGGCGCTGGAAACAAAATACCACGAGCTGGTAGGCTACGGCTACCAGGGCTTTCGCGAGCCGTATCCCACGTCGTTCGGCATGTACTTCGCGATGGTGAAAGATCCAGATGGCAACACGGTTTTGCTCTCGGCGGAGATTGCGCCCGCGCGCCAGCAATTTATTATGAGCTAACTCACACATCCAATCGAAAAACCGCACACGCATCAGGGCTCGTCGTCGACGAGCCCTGAGTGCTAGCCTGTGGATTGGTTGCCGAGGATCAGATCTCCCACTCTTCCTCGTCGTCGTCAAGGTCGATCTCCGCACCGGGAGCGCCCGCCGACCACTGCGCCTGCTCGATGTGCTGCGCCAGCCCGGCGATCGTCGGGTGCTCGAAGAGCGTGCGCACCGGCAGCTCAAGGTGGAACAGCTCGCGGATACGGGCCACTACCTGCGTTGCCAGCAGCGAGTGACCGCCCAGGTTGAAGAAGTCGTCGTGGATGCCGATCTGCTCAAGGTGTAGCACCTCGGCCCAGATGCCGGCCAGCGTTGTCTCGGTCGACGTGCGCGGCGCGACAAACTCGGCGCGCTGGCTGAGCTGATCGAGGTCGGGCTCGGGCAAGGCTTGACGATCAATCTTTTGGGTCGGCGTGAGCGGCAGGGCTTCAAGGACCACAAACGCGCTTGGCAGCATGTACTCGGGTAGCCGCTCCCGCAGGAAGGCGCGGAGAGCGTCAGAACCTAGAACCAAGAACCTAGAACCTAGCTCCGAAGCCTCTTGGTTCTGGGTTCTAGGTTCTTGGTTCTCGCCCACGACGTACGCTACTAGCCGCGCCTCGCCGCGCTGATCGTTGCGCACGACCACTGCGGCGTCGCGAATCTCAGGATATTGCCGCAGCGCCGCCTCGATCTCGCCCAGCTCGATCCGGTAGCCGCGCACTTTGACCTGCTGATCGATGCGGCCCAGATACTCGATCGTGCCATCTGCTAGGAAGCGCGCCAGGTCGCCGGTGCGGTACAGCCGCGATCCAGGATTTTGGCTGAACGGATCGGGGCTGAACTGGGCAGCGGTCAGATCGGGCCGATTGAGATAGCCGCGCGCGAGTCCTGCGCCGCCCAGCCACAGCTCGCCCGGCATGCCCAGCGGCGCGATCTGACCGTCGTCGCCGACGATGTACGCAGTTCGCCCGCCGATCACTCGTCCGATTGGCAGGTTGCGCCGTTTGGCGCTGGCATAGTCGTCCGCCGATAGGTCCGCCACGGTCGCGGTGATCGTCGTCTCGGTCGGACCGTAGGCATTGATCAGGCGCAGCTTGCCGAACGCCGATTGCTGCCAGATCTGTACAACCTCGGGTGTGAGCGCCTCGCCGCCGACGGTAACCAGCCGCAGCGCGGGCGGCACTGTGGTTGCCTCGCTAAACGTCTGCACCCAGGCGCGGTAGTAGACCGGTGGCAGATGCACCACCGTCAGCTCGGCCTGCGCGATGATCTCCGTGAAAGCTTCGGGTGCCCACAGCTCGGAGTCACGGATCACCAGGGCCGCGCCACCGCTCAGCGGCCAGCAGATCTCCTCGATCGAAACGTCGAAGCTGGGAGCGGCGAATTTCAATACCCGATCCTGAGCGCTGAACTCGTAGACGTCGCGCATCGCGCTGATATGCTGGGCCAGCGTGCCATGGGCAATGCCGACGCCTTTCGGTCTGCCGGTTGAGCCCGAGGTGTAGATGATATAGGCCAGCGCGTCGGGATCGAGGCTGAGTGCCGGATCGACGGTGGACTCCTGGTCGATCGCGGCCTGCTCGCCGTCGAGACAGACCACGCGCGCCGCCGACGCCGGAACCTGCTCCTGGTGCTTCGCATCGGTGATCACGACCGCTGCCTGCACATCCTGTAGCATGAAGTCGAGCCGATCGCGAGGTGCGCCGGGATCGAGCGGCAGATAGGTTGCGCCGGCTTTGAAGATCGCCAGGAACGCCACGACCAGCTCGATCGAGCTTGGCAGGCAAACGCCGACGATGCTCTCGCCCTTGGCCCTGGCATCGACGCCATGTGTGCGCAGGTAGTGCGCGAGCTGATTGGCGCGCGCGTTCAGCTGGGCGTATGTCACGTGCTGGCTGCCCTGCACAACGGCTACCGCGTTGGGTGTGCGGGCCGCCTGAGCCGCGAAGAGCTCGTGGAAATGCTGCGTCTCTGGCGGTGCAGCGACCGTGTTCCAATCTGCCAGACGCAGGCGCTCGGCCTCCGTCGGCAGCGGCAGGCTCCCGATCGACTGCTTGGGATCGGCGACGACTGCCGTCAGCAGCGCTTGGTAATGCTCGATCATCTGCGCGATCGTCGCGGCCTCAAACAGGTCGGTGCGATACTCAGCCTGGCCGTGCAGGCCGTCGGGCTCCTCGACCAGCGTCAAGGTTAGATCGAACTGGGCCGTCTCTAGATCCGGCGCGATCGGCTCAAGCGTAAGGTCGGGCAGCTCGATCGCGGCGCGCGGCATGTTTTGCAGCGCAAACATCACCTGGAAGAGCGGCGAGCGGCTGAGATCGCGCGTGGGCTGCAGGCGTTCCACGACTACCTCGAAGGGCAGCTCTTGATGCGCATACGCGCCCAGGCTCACATTGCGCACGCGCTGAACGACTTCCTCAAAGGCAGGCTGGCCACTGAGATCGGTGCGCAGCACGAGCGTGTTGACGAAAAAGCCGATCAATCCTTCGAGCTCGGGCCGCACACGTCCCGCGATCGGCGTGCCCACCGCGATGTCGGACTGGCCGCTGTAGCGGGAGAGCAAGGTTTGGAAGCCGGCGAGCAGCGTCATAAACAGCGTCACGCCCAGCTGCTGGCTCAGGCGCTGGAGATCGGCGCTGAGCTCGGGCGCAAGCTTGAACGAGGTATGCGCGCCGGCGTAGCTCATCAGCGGCGGACGCGGATAGTCGGTGGGCAGCTCAAGCGGCGCGAGATTCGCCAGCTGTGTGCGCCAGTAGTCGATCTGCTGCTCCAAAACCGCGCCGGAGAGCCATTGGCGCTGCCAGACCGCGTAGTCGGCGTACTGGATCGGCAGCTCGGGCAAGATCGCCGGCTCGTGCTGCACAAAGCCTTGATACAGCGTGGTCAGCTCGTGCAGCAGAATGCCCTGCGACCAGCCATCCGAGACGCTGTGGTGAATCGTCAGCAGCAGCACATGCTCCAGATCGCCAAGCTGCACAATCTGCGCGCGCAGCAGCGGACCGTGCTTGAGATCGAACGGACGCTCAGCCTCGTCGCGGATAACCTGCTTCAGCGCTGACTCACGCTCAGCCTGGGGTAGCGACTGGATCGAGACCACATTCAGCGGCACGTCCAGCGACGGCAGGATCATCTGCACCGGCTCGCCAAGATGCTCGGCAAAGACCGTGCGCAAAGACTCGTGCCGCTGCGTGAGCGACGCCAGGCTGCGGTGGAAAGCGTCAAGATTCAGCGATCCGTGCAGGCGCGCGACGGTCATCAGGTTATAGGCTGTGCTGTTGGGCTCCAGCTGATCCAGGAACCACAGGCGCTGCTGGGCAAACGACAGCGGCAGCGGTGTCTCGTCGCGCGGCACTGGCTGGAGTCGCTCGCCAGCGTCCGACTGTTCGCTTTGGAGACGCGCGGCAAAGGTTGCCACGGTTGGTGCTTCAAAGAGTAGCCGCAGCGGCAGATCCAGGCTCGTCATCTGCTTGACCCGCCCGATCACCTGTGTCGCCATCAGCGAGTGGCCGCCGAGCGCGAAGAAGTTGTCGTGAACGCCAAGCTGCTCGACGCCCAGCGCCGCCGACCATACTCCCGCGACCAGCTCCTCGGTTGGGTTGCGCGGCGCGATGAGCTCGCCGTGGCCAGTGGATCGCGCGTCGGGTGCGGGCAGCGCCTTGCGATCGACCTTGCCGTTGGG
>JAFAYS010000521.1 GCA_019240175.1 Chloroflexota bacterium
GCAACTTTGACCTGCTGATCGATGCGCGGGAAGCCGTAGAAAAAGCCCACGTCATCGCGCTGCCAGATGTAGATCGGACAGCGTCCCGGCTCGAAGAGCGCGGTGTTGCGCGGCTCGAACCAGTAGACCGGCACGCGCTCCACTTGCAGCTGCGGCCCGAGCTCACGCACCAGCTCGCCGATCCACGGCCCGGCTGTGATCACCAGCTTGCCGGCGCTGTAGCGCCCCTGCGCGGTTTCGACTGTCACGCCGCCGTCATTCGCCGTCCAGCCGAGCACGCGCTCCTCGAAGTGCAGCTCGGCACCGTGGCGCGCTGCCATCTCAAGCTGGGCCGTCACGCACTCTTCGGGCCGCACCAGCCCGGCGCGCGGCTCGTAGACCGCAACGTCTTGCGGCTCAAGCGCAAACATCGGAAAGCGCTGGCGGGCCTCGTCGGCGCTGAGAACCGTGTGCTCAAGCTGGTGAGCCTGCGCGCTGGCGATCGCTCCGGTGACCAGCTCCGAGTCCGGCTGTCCGATCATCAGGCCGCCGGTGATTTGCAGCAGCTGCCGACCTGTGGCCTGCTCAAGATCGCGCCAGAGCGTGTAGGCGCGCTGCACCAGCGGCACGTAGGCGGGATCTTCGAAGTAGGCCTCGCGAATAATCCGCGTGCCGCCATGCGACGATCCGCGATCGTGGGCGGGTGTGAACTGTTCAAGGCCCAGGACGCGCAATCCACGCGCCGCCAGTGTGTATGCGGCGGCGCTGCCCATGCCGCCAAGTCCCAGAACAATAACATCATATGTGGTGGTCAAGGCCAGCTCTCCCGGTTGAGGATGGATCAGCGGTGCATCTGCGGGAGTTATCCCGCATTTCTGGGAGGCTGTCAAGCGGCGCGATTTGGACGTGGTCACGCCGTGATCGTCACATATGCACGGGCAGCGGCTGGAGCGGCGTGGTGCGCTGAGCTTGCCGGCGGTTGTACTCCGCCATCACGTCGCGGTAATCGGTGGCGGTGTAGCGGCCAAAGACCTCGGCGAAAATATTGGGCAGCTTGCGGTAGGGCGAGATCTGCAAATCTTTGAGCAAAATGTCGAGATATTGCTGGAAGCGCGTGCTGGTCGCGCAGAGTCGCGACGGCTCGAAGTGGATGTGCCGGCGTTTCCAGTCGGTCATGTGCGCGATGCTGTGCTCCATCTCCTCGACGCACGGCAGTTGAAGCTGGCCCTGCCAGTAGGCGCAGAGCCAGAGCGTGCCGATTTCGACGGCGGGCACGTGCATAAAGCCATGATTGAAGCCGGCGAAGCCCAGCCGCGGAATGCACGGGTGGATCAGATGCCGGTAAAGCTGCACGCCGTCGATCTCAGCCTCCACCAGATCGCGGTATTGCAGGGGCAGAAACGCGAAGGCCGGCTTCTGCGATCCAACCGATAGCACCACTAGATCGCAGGGCAGCTCCGCGCCCGAGTTGAGCTGGATCGCCTCCCGCGAAAAGCCGCACACCTCGGCCTGATATGGCTGAATTCGGCCTTCCGCTACCAGCCGGTAATATTCTGCGGGCGCGATCGCTGCCGCCGAGCGTAGATCCGGCACCAGCGGATGCGTTGGCTGCACAGCTTTGAGCCGTGCCAGCGCCGCTTGATCACGGCCCGAGCCGTGACGCTGGGTTTGAAAGCGCAGCACGGCTGCGATCATCTGCCAGAAGCCGCTCACCACCGCGCCGAGCCGCCGATGTAGGAAGCGCTCCGCGCCCGTCGGATGCCCCCAGCTTGGCATCATCACGCTGCCAAAGCGCGTGAAGAGCGCGTAGGTCATGTGCACGCCAAAAATCCACTCCGGCATCAGCCAGCGCGGCGTGCGAAACACATGCGAGACCTGTGCGCCACGCAGCGCCGCGAACGTGACCATGTCCAGCGCGCTCTTGCCGAAGCCGACCACCACCACGCGCTTGTTGTCGAAGATCTCTGGATCGGTGATCTGGCGCTCGGTCAGGATCGGCCCGTGAAAATCGGCCTGTCCCGGAAATTGCGGCATATATTTGCCCTCGGTGTACTGCCCCACCGCGACGACCACATAGCCAAAGTGCTCTGCGTGCTCGCCTGACTGGTTGCGGTAGTGCACGATCCAGCCGTCGGGCTGCTCGTCCAGCGCTTGAACATCATGGCTCAGCCGCACATCAAGCTTTCGCTGCTCGACCGCCGCGCACAGGTAGCGCAGAATCTGCTCGCGCGTCGGGTGCTCGTCGGGCGTGAAGGGCCAGGGCAGATCCGAAAGATGGTAATGCACCGCCAGGTTTTGCAGCCGCACGCCGGGATAGGCCACCGCCCACACGCCGCCTAGCGCAGCGGCTTTTTCAAATACAACAACGTCGTAGCCCTGTTTTTTGAGCATGTTGGCGGCGGCAATGCCCGAAATGCCAGCGCCGATCACGGCGACTCGCCGGTCTGCATGAGGAATCATCTGCGCGTCCTCCGGTTGAAATCGACGGGTGATAAACAGGTGTTTGGTTCGTTTGGATCTTGCCTGCTGAGTTGCGCCGCGCACTATAATGTCCTGGATGCGCATCGTGCCACCTGAGAGGAATCCATGACGATCTTTGGAACGCTGGCCATGGTGATCGGACCGGCGATCGCGAAAGCGATCTTTAGCTCCTGGCTCAAAGATGCCACGCTGGCGAATGCCGTCAGCAGCGAGATCGTGGATACGATCAAGGGCGCGATCGCACAACGCTCGGAGCGGCGCAAAGCTCAGGCTGAGATCGAATTAGTTGGCGGACAGATTGCGGAAGCGCTGCGGCTGCTGGCCGATCGTGAGGCTGCGCGCGTTGACGAATCGGGTCGGTTGGCGATCGGTCACGCGCTGGCAGACACGCTGCGCTCTGCAAACTTAACCAGCGAGCTACTCGTTGGGTTCAATCTGGATCAAAATCGACTTACGCAGCATTTGAGCGCGGCGCATCCCGAGGCGACGCATGGCATGAGCGGCGAGGAGCAAGCGCTCTACGGTCGCATCTTGATCGAGGCCAGCCGCCAGATTTTGGAGATCACGCCGCAGCTTGAGGATTTTGCGCTCGAATTTCCCCGAGAAATGTTGCGCCGCCTGGATTCGACCGCCAAGGATGTGCAGGCGATTCGCCAGCAGCCGCAGCGTGCCATGAGCGATTTTGAAAAGAAATATCGCGCTGCGGTTGTCGAAGATCTCGATCGCTTGGAGACCTTTGGCCTGCCGCGCATGAGCCGCGTGACGACCAAACAGCGACTCAGTATGGCATATATTGCGCTGTCCGCCGCCCGCCACAGCGACGAGATTCGCGATCGCAGCGCTGAGTCGATCGCCGAGGCGCTGTCCGCAGAGCTTGTCGCAACCAGCCGTCAAGGGCTTCCGCCGCATCGTCACTCGCAGCGTGTGGATCAGGCTATGGCAAGTTGTACGCGACTGGTGATTCGCGGTGATGCGGGCGCGGGCAAGAGTACGCTCCTGCAATGGCTGGCTGTTCACGCCGCCAACCGCGCTTTTCCGTCCGCGCTCAGCCATTGGAATTTGGGTATTCCTTTTTTCATTCGTCTGCGCTCATGTGTCGATCGCGGCTTTCCCGTACCAGAAGACTTTGTGCAGGATATAGCTAAAAACTTTGTTGCTAGAATGCCTCCAGGCTGGGTGCAGCAGCAGCTTGATGACGGCGCGCTGGTGCTGATCGACGGTGTGGACGAGCTGCCACGCAGTCAGCGCGACGACCTGCTGAGTAAGCTTAAACGCCTGGTCAGAGATTTTCCCAACGCCCGCTATATCATCACCTCGCGTCCGACTGGTCTAAAAGGTGGCGATGGCGACCTGTGGCAGGAGTGGGAGGAGTGGGCACAGGAAGAGAGTTTCGTCAATTTCACGCTTGAGCCCATGACGACCAGCGGGATCGAGGAGTTCATTACGCGCTGGCATGAGGCGCTAGCTGCCGCTCGTCGAGACGAGGATCGCTCGGTCGATCTTCAGCGCACCGGCAGCAACTTGCAGCGGCTGCTGCGTCAGCGCTTGGATCTGCGCAAGCTGGCGACCAATCCTTTGCTCTGCGCCATGATCTGCGCCCTACACCGAGAGCGCGGCGAGACGCTGCCAGCCGAGCGAACCAAGCTCTACGACGAGTGTATTGAGATGTTACTTAGCCGTCGTGACGAGGCGCGCAAAATCAAGCTTGACGAAACGTACCCTAGTGGTTTAAGCCATGGTCAAAAGCTGGAAGCGATCCAGAGTTTTGCCTACTGGCTGATGGACAACGGCTACTCCAGCGTCGAGATCGAGCGCGCCGATGCTCACTTTGAGCGGCTGATTCCTTCACTGCGGTTGCCAACAGCAGTGACCGGAAAACAGATCCGCGCGTTTTTTGTCGAGCGTGCGAGTTTGCTGCGCGAGCCGGTGATCGGTCGCGTGGACTTTATGCACCGAACATTTCAGGAGTTTTTGGCAGCGCAGGAGGTTCTAGACGTTGACAAGATCGGTGCATTGTTGAAGCACGCTCATGAGGATCAATGGCGCGAGGTGGTCATTCTTGCGGCGGGTCTTGCCCGTCCCAAAGAGCGCGAGGAACTGCTCAAAGGCTTGATCAAGCGAGGTGATGAGCGCAAGACTCGTCGTCATTACCTGCATCTGCTCGCAGTGGCTTGTCTAGAAACCGCTGTGCGTGTCTCACCTGAGGTCAGCGACGCAGTGATCTCACGGGTCAAGGCTCTGCTTCCACCCAAAGACGATGATGAAGTAGCTTTGGTAGCGAAGGCTGGTAACGCAATTGTACCGCTTTTGGCTCCTGACCTGAATTATTCTGAGAATGAAGCGTCTTATTGCATCGATGCTCTTGCACAAATTGGCACTTCTGCTGCTATGTTAATGATGGCGAACTATGCAGGAGATGGGCGTGGTACGGTTGTTTATGCTCTTGGTAATGCTTGGGATATGTTTGATACGGCGGACTACGCTGAGATCGTGCTTTCAAAATGTATGACTTTAGCGATTGCTCATCAATCTTTTAGCGAAAGGGTTAAATACCTGGAACATCTTAGGGAATTGTCGCTATGGGACTTAAGGGCACAGAGCCTTGATTCGCTCTCCAAGCTTACTAATCTCACGAAACTTGATCTCAACGGAGATCCGTTTGATTTCAATATTCGGGAGTCTTTCATTTATGATCTAACTCCTCTATCAAGATTACATCAACTAACAAAACTTGGTTTATCTCATATGGAGGTAGACAGCCTTCATCCTTTGACTCAGTTAGTTGTTCCTCATCCACTTGATATGAATCATCACTCCAAAAAAAATAGCGATCTATTACCTCGATTAAATCTCCAAACTCTATATTTGCAAGAGGTCAGTGTGCAGGATTTAGAGCCAATTGGTCATCTCTTGAGTCTACAAAAATTGATTATAGAAGACGATTCCTTAAGTGATCTTACTTTACTTGCTAAGCTTAGAAATTTAAAAACCTTATTTCTACCTCGTACCAGAGTACATAATTATAGTCCACTTACACAGCTTAAGCAGCTCAAGTTTCTAGTGATAACGGCAAGTATGTCGGATCAACTAGATTCGTTAGAACAACTTCATCAACTATCAGGACTGGTTTTTTATGGCTATCGTATCACCGATATTCGTCCACTTTGTCATCTAACTAACATAACTTTCTTGTCTATAGGATATCTGAAAACACCCGATTTTGGTTACTCAGAAGGACCAACTCCTATCACCGATCTTACTCCTCTTGTATCACTAACCAAATTAACAAAACTTCACATATCAGGAACAAAAGTCAAAGATCTCAGCCCGATCAAACACATGACGCATCTACAGCTTGATGCACGCAGCACTCCTGAACTAGTCGAACAATGGCGCTCGTTCGGTGGAGAAGTTGGCGATATTTGGGCGGATCTCGAAGAATAAGGGTACGCCACGATCGACGTACCCTGAGCTAAGCTTAGATTTTGGACTCGGTTCTACCTCGCAGGCCGGGCCGGCACATCGGCGGGCTCATCCTCGGGCACCGACACCGACGAATCCACGATATGTGCACCCTCGTCCAGCGCCTCGCGGATGGGCGGCACACCGTCGGGCTGCGTGCGCGGCTCCTCGACGGGCGGCTCGACCGGCTGGCGACGCAGCGCGGCCTTGAGCACCTCGTCCACGCGATCGACCAGCACAAACTCGATCGCACCGCGCAGCTCCGCCGGAATATCGTCGAGGTCGCGCTCGTTGCGGCGGGGCAGAATCACAGTCTTGATCCCGGCCCGATGCGCCGCCAGCACCTTCTCCTTGACGCCGCCGATCGGCAGCACCTTGCCGCGCAGCGTGATCTCACCGGTCATCGCCACGTCGTCGCGCACAGGCCGGCCAGTCAGCAGCGAGGTCAGCGCGGTTGCCATCGCGATGCCGGCGGACGGGCCATCCTTGGGCGTCGCGCCTGCCGGCACGTGCAGATGAATATCGATGCCGTTGAAGAAATCACGCGGCAGACTCAGACTCTCGGCCTCGGAGCGCACGTAGGAGAGCGCCGCCCGCGCCGATTCTTTCATCACCTCGCCGAGCTGGCCGGTCAGCATAAAGCCCTTGCCGCCGGGCATCTTGGTCGCCTCGATAAAAATAATATCGCCGCCGACCGGCGTCCAGACCAGGCCGGTCACCACGCCGGGCCGATCGGTGCGCTCGGCCACGCTGGGATCGTAGATCTGCCGTCCAAGGTACTTACGGGCGCGCTCCTCGTCCACCAGAATCGGCTCGGGCGTGGTGCTGTCGCCGTCCTGCTGCTCGTTGCGGGCCACGATCTCGGTGACGACTTTGCGCGCCAGCGTGCCGATCTCGCGCTCAAGATTACGCACCCCGGCCTCACGTGTGTACTCCTCGATCGTCACGCGCAGCGCGTCCTCGGTCACGTTGACGTCGCTGTCGTTCAGCGCGTGCTTCTTGAGCTGCTCGGGCAGCAGATAGCGCTTGGCAATCTCCATCTTCTGCTGCATGGTGTAGCCGCTGAGCTGGATAATCTCCATGCGGTCGCGCAGTGGAGCCGGGATCGGCTGGAGCGAGTTGGCCGTCGCGATGAACATCACATTCGATAGATCGAAGGCCACGTCGAGATAATGATCGCGGAACGAGTCGTTCTGCTCGGGATCGAGCACCTCAAGCAGCGCCGAGGCCGGATCGCCGCGAAAGTCCATGCCCAGCTTGTCGATCTCGTCGAGCATAAAGACCGGATTATTCACGCCCACCCGGCGCAGTGACTGAATGATCGTGCCGGGCATCGCGCCGATGTAGGTGCGGCGATGACCGCGAATCTCGGCCTCGTCGCGCAGGCCGCCCAGCGAGATGCGTAGAAACTTGCGGTTCATCGAGCGCGCGATCGAGCGGCCCAGGCTGGTCTTGCCCACGCCTGGCGGTCCGACAAAGCACAGGATCGCGCCTTCGCTGGGCTTGTCCAGACTATCGTCGCTGAGGCGCTCCCGGCGCAGTTCGCGCACCGCCAGAAATTCCAGAATACGCTCTTTGATCTCTTCCAGATCGTAGTGATCCTCGTCGAGCACCTCTTTGGCCACGCCGATGTTGAGCTGATCTTCGGTGCTTAGCGACCAGGGCAGCGTGGTCAGGATCTCAAGATAGGTGCGCGTGATGCTGTAGTCGGGCGACGCGGGATTCATGCGGCTGAGCCGGTTCAGCTCACGCTCGGCGGCCTCGCGGGCCTCCTGCGGCATGCCGGCCTTTTCGATCGCCTCACGGAAGCGCTCAACCTCGACCGCGTTGCTGTCTTCCTCGCCGAGCTCGCGTTGGATCGCTTGCAGCTGCTGGCGCAGAATATACTCGCG
>JAFAYS010000695.1 GCA_019240175.1 Chloroflexota bacterium
ACGAGGGCGGCACGCGCTGGCGGCACGCGGTGATTCCGGCGCTCCAGGGCGCGATTCTGACGATCGGGGCGATCGAGCACCGGCCCTATGTCCTGGAGCAGCCCGCCAACGACACGATCGTGATCCGGCCATTGGCGATCTTGACGCTAGCCTACGACGCGCGCTGCGTCTCGCCACCCCAGGCCGACGCATTTCTCACGGATCTTAAATCACGATTGGAGCATTTCTCTTCGTTGTGATAGACTACCAGCCAAGCAAACCAACGGCGGTTCGCGCTTGTGACTGCCCGTTGCTTTTGTGGCGTGCATTTTGATAGCGCACCACCGTTTGACCGATAGGCTTTATCAACAGCAGGGAGGAAATCCTATGGCCGCTCCCATTCGCCGCATCGGCATGTTAACCAGCGGTGGTGATGCGCCTGGTCTAAACGCAGTTATTCGCGCGGTCGTCAAAACAGCCGAGATCGAGTACGGCTGGAAGGTCATCGGTATCGAGGATGGCTTTGAAGGACTATTGACACCGCCGCATATCCGCAACATGGGCGTCGAAGACGTGCGAGGCATTCTTTCGCGCGGTGGTACGATCCTCGGCACAACCAACAAAGGCCACTTTCGCACGATCGATGTCGGCGGTAGGCCGCAGCGCGATCCGGCTCCCTACAAAGAGCTGGCGCAAAACATGCGCCGCATGGGCCTGGATGCGCTCGTGATCATCGGTGGCGAGGGTAGCCAGGGCATCGCCAGTGAGCTCGCTAAGTTTGGCGTACGCGCGGTCGGTGTGCCCAAGACGATCGACAACGATCTGTATGGCAGCGATCGCACCTTCGGCTTCGACACCGCGCTGACCGTCGCGACCGAGGCGCTGGATCGGCTGCATACCACGGCGGCTAGCCACGATCGCGTGATGGTGCTGGAAGTCATGGGCCGCGATGCCGGCTGGATCGCGCTGCACTCCGGTCTCGGCGGCGGCGCTGACATTATTTTGATCCCCGAGATTCCCTTCTCGATCGAGGCGGTCGCCTCCAAGGTCATGAGCCGCGATTTCCAGGGCTCGAACTTCTCGATCATTGTCTGCGCGGAGGGCGCGCTGGAAAAAGGCGGCCAGCAGATCTATCAATCCTCGACCGGTACGCTCGGCGGCATTGGCTCGTATGTGGCCACGGAGGTCGCGCGGCGTACCGGCAAAGATAGCCGCGTGGTGGTGCTGGGCCACTTGCAGCGCGGCGGCGAGCCCACGCCCTACGATCGCATCCTGGCGACGCGCTTCGGCGCTGCTGCGGTACGTGAGCTGGCCGAGGGTCGCTACGGCGAGGTGGTAGTCTTGCGCGGCGGCATCATCACGACGATCCCGATGGCTGAGTGCGCCGGTAAGGTCAAGACTGTGCCCATCGACGACGAGATGGTGCGCACGGCGCGCGGCCTGGGCATCTCATTCGGCGACGAAGATCTCACCGAGATGTTGCCGGAGGCGCTGGCGGAGCTTGAGGCGATCGCAAACGACCTGCAAGCTGATGACGATCCGTCGGAGGACTAGGCGGCTTTGAAGCAAGGATCTGATGCAGCGGACGAGGCAGCGGCGTTTCAGCAGGAGCTGTGGCTGGGCTATGATGGCCTGCTCGTGCCGCTGCCGATGATCAGCGCGCTGCTGGTGTATCAGCCGGTCTGGGATCGTCGCATTATGCACGACTATGGGCACGTGCCGTCCGATGTGCAGGCGGTTGTACTGCTGCATGATGGTCGGGCCCTCCCAGCCCGTCGCGCGCTCGCCGATCTCAGGCTGCGCTGGAACGCGTGGCAGGCCGCCCAGGCCGATGAAGTAAGCGATCAGGACAGCGCGGCAGATGCGTCGACTGACGAAGACTGAGTGTAGGATCATGCAGCGATCTTCTTCCAAACAGATCTGGCTCCGGTTGTTGGTCTCGCTGCTGGCTCCCGCGCTGGTGGCTTGCGGTGGGGCGGTGCTGGAAGGCCGGCCAACTGTCCAGCCGATCGTGCGGCTGACACCCGCGCCGACCCAGAATGTGAGCGGCACGCAAACCGCCTATGCTCAGATCAGCATTCCAACCCCCACGCCGGTTGGTCTTTACATCGTGAAGGCCGGTGATACGCTTGGCTCGATCGCCGATAACTTTGAGACCACGGTCGACGAAATTATGGCGCTGAATAGCATCGCCGATGCCAACATGATCGAAGTGGGCCAGCAGATCATTATTCCCAGTCTGCTCACACCCACGCCTGGATCCGACGAAAGTCTTACGGCAACCCCTTGACAGTGGTGACTCCGACTGGTACAATTCCACTCGTGTTCGCCCCTATCCAAGCGACACTCAAACCGTCAAGGGATGAAGGAGGTGATGCCCATGAGTGACATGAGTTCGGGCATCGCCGCAGAGGTTACCAAGTAACTTCACGGTGATGCCCTTCTTAGAAGAGACATGAGTCATCCCGAACTTAAGGAATGACAAACACACGAGACCTCCGGATGTAGAATGTGGTTACCACGCCCATTCGCA
>JAFAYS010000799.1 GCA_019240175.1 Chloroflexota bacterium
GGCTGGTCAGCCGGTATAACACGATTGCGGAGCTACGCGCGCCAAGCGAACTCGATACCCTTGACGGCTCGGCGCGCTATGTGGGCGAGACCATCCGCAAAACGCTTGGTGGTCGCTGGCAGATCCGCTTCGACGATCCCAAGGACGCCTACTATGGCTTGCCCGAGCTGAGCCAGTTCGGCATTTCGGTACCGCCGATCTGCCCGCATCGCCTGGTGACGGCCAGCATCGATCGGCGCACTGGCACGTTTCTGAGCACGATGCTGCAAAACAGCCAGAAGCTGCACCAAAGCAAACGCGCCGACACGTAGGCGCACACGCAGAACCAACGCAGACAGGTGTACGAATTCGTACACCTGTCCGTGATTCATTCGCCTAGAACGCCGCTACCTGTCACCAACCTCGACGGTCGTCAAGAGCAAAGCGTGCTCGCCAGCCAGCTCAACCGGCGCACCGGTACCAGTCGTCAGCGGCAGGCGCGTCTGGGCAGCCGGATCGTACAGGCCGAGCACCACGCGGTAGCTGCCGGCAGGAAGCTCAGCCGGAAACGGCACCGGCAGCGGCACGGCGAGCTGCTCACCTGGCTGCCAGGCGCTGGTCGCGGGACCAGCACCATTGGGCGGCACGTCGATCTGCGCGACGCGCTGGCCCTCGGCGTTGAAAATATGCAGAAACAGCAGATAGTCGGCGTCGAGTTTGGCGCGCACATCCCACGACGGCGTAATCGTGATCTGTCCCGGCGTTTGATCGACGGTCACACCGCGCAGATGGATCGCCTCGCCGAACCGCGCATCGACGGGCTCAACAAACGGCTTGGGCAGCTGGTAAATCTCGGCATAGTCGATACCGTGGATCGTGATGCGCTTGAGCGGCAGTGTCTGTTGAAGCTTGGCGTAGAGCGGCGGATCGGCCTCGCGCTGCACCGACTCTAGATACACCACCGCGTAGTTGGCCGGCGCATCGCCAAAGGTTGTCACGTCCTTGACCGGCACCGGCACAAAAGGAGCCAGCGTCTGCGGCAGCGCCGTCAGCACGGGGCCGTACTGAATATCGGCCCGTGAGCGCAGATACGCGCCGACCTGATCCATGCCCTCGCCCCAGCCGATCAGCAGATTGCGCTGCGCCGCCGCGCCGCCGCCCAGCAGCGGATTGTAGTAGCTCAGGTAGTATGGGTGATACTGCAACAGCGGCTGAGCCGTCGCTACCAGCAGCAGCGCGCCAACCAGACCAGCGGCGAGTCGTCGCGCCGTGGCCGCACGTGAGCCCGACCAGAGCGCCGAGAGCGCGAGATCGATGCCCGTCGCCGACAAGATCATCAGCGCCGGCCATGTCGGCAGCTGGTAGCGATCGAACTTCTTCGGCCCGACCGTCATCACCAGCGTCCAGAAGAGCACGAACGCGCTTAGCGCCAGCAGCATATTTCGATCGTCGCGGTGTCGCCACAGCGCAAACGGCAGCAGCACCAGGCCCAGCAGCGCGACCGGCGTCAATCGAAACGCGTTGGCGACAATGTAGAAGAGCGGGCCGGGATCGCCGATCGCCTGGCCAAGAAAATACTGGCCGTCGCCGTTGGGCCGCCCGCCGTTCCAGATGATCTCGCCCAGATAGCGCTCAAGCGCCGCGCCGGGTGTCGACCAGAGCGCAGGCCACAGCAGCAGCACCACGATCAGCGCGGTTGCAAGCCACAGCGCGTACCAGCCAATTGAGCCGCGAAAACGCTGGATCAGACTCGACGCGGGCATCAGCCAGAAGAGCAGCAGTCCAATCACCGGCAGCGCGATCAGCGCCGGGCCTTTGGTCAGCAGCGCAAGGCCATAGCACACGCCCGCCGCCACAATCCAGCGCTGCGGCTGCTCGGAGCGGCAGGCCACCAGGATCGCCAGCAAGCTCAGGGTGAGAAAGCTCGTCAGCAGGCCGTCGAGATGCAGCACGCGGCCATGTGAGATCAGGTAGGGCGAGGTTGCCCACAGGAGCGCCCCGATCATCGCCGTGGGCTGCCGCACGATGCGACGCAGCCAGGTGTAGCCCAGCACCACCGCTAGCGACTGCACTATCGAGGAGGGCAAGCGCAGCCACGCTAGATGATCGACCACCGAGCCGACCTGCGCCCAACCTTGAGCCACCGCCAGCCGCTCGGCGTAAAGACCCAGGCTGCCGAGCCACATAGTCGTCACGCCGGGATGGCCGGTCTGGTTCGTGCTGGCCCAATCACGCGCTCCAATAGCGACGCTGAAACGCTCCACACGGTCGATCCAGTGATGGATCTCGTCGGCGGTCAGGAAATCGGAGAGGCCAAGCACGCGCGGCAGCAGCGCGACCACGCCCAGGCCCAGCAGCCATACAATTGTAAGCGGCGCAACTACCACACGCCGCTCAGGAACAATCAACTCTTGTTTGAGGACACTCATGCGCGCAATTATAACATTCGCGGCTGACCTGGCTCGCTCTTGCTATGCTTTAGGATTATGTTGCTCAACAAGTACGCGAAGTTCTGTAATACTGAGCATTGGGCGACTATGGTGAATCATACGATGGCAATTCGCACAAACAATGGCTAAGTCTGCCAATCGTGTCCGATGTTCCTCAGTTAGTTGGAAGACTGGAATTGTATGGTGACATTCAGCATATCCATACCCAAGTGGCCCATACCGCTCTGCAAAATCAAACTCACACACTTCACATACTAGTTTCCCTGTTTCTTCAAGCACCTTTTGTTTTTTCTGTTCAACAGCTTTCCGATTACGCTCCTTACGTTTATGAATCTGCGTAAGTAGCTTTCCTTCTGGAAACTCCTCATCCTCAGAATCGAAACTGTAATCCGTGCTTGACTCGGTAATTTGGGCTGCACTCTTACGAATGGAGTCGGCAGTTTGATATAATTTGTAGATATTGTTCGCAAACTCGTCCCACACCTCTCGATCTTGCTTGCCTCCACGTTGTAGACCAATTCCTACATAAGATGGATCGATGCTGAGAAAGTTTCCAAGTTTCATCGACACACCTTTCGGATTACGAAAATCGCTATTACGAAGTACATGATCGTGAATAGGCAATTGATTTAGCTGCTTACTCAGTTCAACAACGTCAGGATGTGAAGCTTTTAGTTGTTTGTGACCAGAACGTATGAACAGTTCCAGCGCCAGGATCAATTCGTCTCGTGTCCAATCTGGATTTCTTGTCATTGAACTAACTTTCTGAATTTGTTTGAGGGATACAGGTACCAATATTGTAAGCTATCCTTCAAGCTTAAAGGAGAAGCGCTGGAAATTATGGCAAACAAAGAAGGTGGACGAAATTCGTCCACCTTCAGCCGATTATGTGTTAGCTCAGCGCCTAGCGATCGCCGCGTGGGCCGCGATC
>JAFAYS010000836.1 GCA_019240175.1 Chloroflexota bacterium
TCACCGAGCGCGAGACCGAAGTGCTGCGGCTGCTGGCGCTGGGCCAGGCCAACAAAGAGATCGCGCGCACGCTCAACATCGGCGAGAAAACCGTCAAAACGCATGTGAGCAACATTCTCGGCAAGCTCGGCGTGCAGAGCCGCACCCAGGCCGCGCTGCACGCGGTACGGATCGGGCTGGTCTCCGCCGACTAAGCCGGCTTGCTTGTCCGCCACGACTGCCGCCCCAGCCTCCGAACCTCCGGCAACATCCTTCCGCCGCTGAATACCTGGGGCGGCATGAGGAAGATCGCATGAAACTAGAAACTCGCTCGTCCGGACTTTCCGGTCGATTGCCGCGCTTCGACAGCATGGAAGCGCGCTTGATCGCTGCGCTGGGACTGCTGGGCGCTGGCTATCTGCTGCTCGGCTACATGATCGGCGCGGATAGTCTGCCGGCGCGCGGCCCGCTGCTGATCGGCGCGAGCGTGATCGGCGCGCTGCTGGCCGCGATCCTGCTCTCGCTCTGGGCGGCCACGCGCAGCACCAGCCAGCTGATCGCGCAACTTGAAGGTGCCGGCGACGATCCGGATCTGCTGGTGCGCCTCCTGCGCGACACGCCGGCCTTGACCGCTGAGTGCCGCCGCATGCTGGCCAGCTTCACCAACATGATCGCCCAGCTTCAGAATAACAAGCGCGAGCTGCGCCTCAGCGAGGAGCGCTTTGCGCTGGCTATGCAGGCCAGCAACGATGGCATCTGGGATTGGCATTTCGATAACAACACGGTCTATTTCTCGCAGCGCTGGAAGCAGATGCTGGGCTATGAAGATCACGAGCTGCCGAATCTTTTTCCAGAGTGGGAAAAGCGCGTCCATCCCGACGACATCACTCGTGTCAAAGCGGCGATCGACGAGCATCTGGCGGGACGCACGCTCTGCTTCGAGATTGAGCACCGGCTGCTGCATAAGAACAACAGCTATCGCTGGGTACTGTCACGGGGCATCGCCGTGCGCGACGAGCGCGGCACGCCCTACCGGCTGGTGGGATCGCACGCCGACATCACCGAGCGCAAACAGACCGAGGTTCAGCTGCGCGAAAACGAGGCCCGCTTCCGCACGATGTTCGAGCAGTCGCCCTTTGGCATCCAGATCTTCAACCCGCAGGGCCAGACGACCCACGCCAATCAGGCGTATCTTGCGCTCTGGGGCTTCACCAGCGTGGAGCAGCTAGGCGACTTCAACATCCTGAACGACACGCAGCTCGCCGCCGCTGGACTGCTGCCCGCCATCCACCAGGGCTTTGCCGGCCAACCCACGCCGATCCCGGCCATGCGCTACGATCCGAGCCTTGTGCCGGCCATCACCGGCGGACGATCGCGCTGGGTCGAAAGCGTGATCTATCCGATCAAAGACGCGGCAGGCGCGATCCGCGAGGTGGTGATCATCTTCGTGGACATCACCGAGCGCAAAGAGGCCGAAGAAGCGATGCGAGCCAGCGAGGCGCGCTTTCGCTCGATGTTTGAGGGCGCGGCGATCGGTATGGCGCTGGTCAACAAAGACGGCTGGGGCATGGAAAACAATCCCGCGCTCCAACAGATGATGGGCTACACCCACGACGAGTTGCACGCGTCAAGCTCGATCAGGCTCGTCCATCCCGACGATCTGGATATCGACAACGATCTGTACGAGCAGCTCCAGCGCGGCGAGCGCAAATCGTATCAGATTGAGAAGCGCTACGTGCGCAAAGACGGCTCGATCTTCTGGGGCCGGCGCAGCATCTCGTTGATCCGTGACGGCGTCGACGATGACGAGTACGCGGTGGTGATGATCGAAGATATCGACGAGCAGAAGCGCGTCGCGGAGCAACTACGCGAGCGCGAGCAGCAGTACCGCAACATTTTCGAGGCGACCAGCGATGGCCTGATCATCAACGATCTCGACACGGGCCGCATCGTTGAGGTCAATCCGGCGGTCTGCGCGATCCACGGCTACAGCTACGACGAGCTGATCGGCCAGCATCCAACCCTGATCATCCACCCCAGCCAGCAGCATATTTTCGCCGAGTATATGCAAGCGATCCAGCAGGGCCGCTCCTATCAAACCCAATCGATCGACGTGCGCCGCGATGGCACGCCGCTGCATGTCGAAGTTCACGGCAGCACCTTTAACTACAAAGGCAGGCCGCATATCCTGGGCGTGATCCGTGACGTCACCGATCGCGTGCAGGCCTACGAACTGCTGGAACAGCGTGTCGCCGAGCGCACCCGTGAGCTATCGACGCTGCTGGAAGTTTCGCACAATGTTGCCTCGACACTGGAGCTTAAGCCGCTGCTGGCACTGATTCTGGATCTGCTGCAAACGGTTGTCGAGTACAGCGGCGCGACGATCTACCTGGCCGAAGGTGATCAACTGATGCTGCTCGGCTATCGCGATCCGCTTCCCGAGGATGCGCAGATCGAGGATCGGATCTCGATGCAGCGCATGGGGCTAATCTGGGAGCAGATCTACGCGGGCGAAAGTGTGATCATCGACGACACCACCAGCGACACGCCGCTCGCGCATGCCTACCAGGCGATTGTCGGCGACGAGCTGCATACGGTGCTCAGCTATATTCGCTCATGGATCGGCGTTCCCCTGACGCTCAAGGATCGTGTGATTGGCATGCTGACGCTCAAGCACGACGTGCCGCAGCATTTCACGGAGCAGCATGTGCGGCTGGCACTGGCGGTGGCCAACCAGGCGGCGGTCGCGATCGAAAACGCCAGGCTGTTCGAGCAGGCGCAGGGCCTGGCCGCGCTGATGGAGCGGCAGCGTCTCGCCCGCGAGCTGCACGATTCGGTCTCGCAGGCGCTCTACGGCATTGCGCTCGGCGCACGCACCGCGCGCACGTTGCTGGATCGCGATCCCAGCCGGCTGGCCGAGCCGCTCGACTATGTGCTATCGCTGGCCGAGGCCGGGCTGACCGAGATGCGCGCGCTGATCTTCGCCCTCCGCCCCGAGTCGCTTGAGCTGGAAGGACTGGCCGTCGCGCTGTCGAAGCAGGCTGCCTCGGCGCGCGCGCGCCATGGGATCGAGGTGGAAGTAGAGCTGTGCGACGAGCCCGAGCTAACCATCGATCGCAAAGAGGCGCTGTACCGCATCGCGCAGGAGGCCTTGCATAACATTGTCAAGCACGCGCAAGCCAGCCGCGTGGAGCTGACGCTGACCTGGCGCGACGGCGCGTTGGTGCTGAGCGTGCGCGACAACGGCAAAGGCTTCGATCCGGCGCAGCGCTTTCCCGGCCATCTCGGCCTGCGCTCGATGCGTGAGCGCGTCACCAAACTCGGCGGCACGCTGACCATCGACAGCGCGCCCGGCCTCGGCACCACGGTGCAGGCGCGCATGCCGAGCTAAGCCCAACTCAGCATCAACGGCTTACACAAAGCCCTCACTCGCGCGAGTGAGGGCTTGCGCTTGATCGAGCAAAATCAAAACTGGTCTTACAGCGCCACCAGATTATCCACGATGCCGATCAGCGCGATCGCCACAAAGATCACCAGCACGCCAAGCCACTGCCGCTGCGTCAGCCGCTCACGCAGGATCACAAAGCCGAGCAAGACCGTGATCGGGCTGAAGAGCGAGCCGAGCACCGCTACCACGCCGGGCGCGTCGCTGCGAATGCCGAGGTTATACGCCGTGTTCGCGATGGTATCGATCGCGCCGATCAGCAGCAGCCAGGGCCAGGCCGAGCGCTCAGGCAGCGCGATCGACTGGCTGAGCGGACGAGCCAGCAGCGGCAGCAGGAGCAGCGCCATGATCCGGCTTTCCAACACCGGAATCCAGGGCCCTGTGCTGGGCACAACATATTTCAAGCCCCAGAACGTCACGCCAAACGCCACCGCCGCACCGATCGCCTCAGGCACGCCGCGCACGCCCTCGTGACGCTCCGCCGCCGTTGTCTCGGGCGTCGAGGCTAGCACCACGCCGACCACTGTTAGCACCAAACCGGCAATTTTGCCCACCGACAACACATCACCGGTGAGCAACGAGAGCGCCAGCGTGATCGCGGCAAACGACGAGCAGATCGGCGAGACGATCGCGAGACGGCCAAGGGTGAGCGCACGGTAGAGCAGGCCCGAGCCGATCAGATTCAGCGTGCCCAGCAGCGCGCCTAGCGCCAGCACGCCCACCGTGAGCTGCGTCGCGCCCGCGTTCCACCAGACGATCGGCAGCAGTAAGATAAAGCTGACCAGCTGCGCGTATAAGAGCGCGCGCCAGGTGCCCAGCCGCATACTGACGCCGCGCGCCATAAAATCCGCCGTGCCCCAGCCGAACGCGGCCACAAAGCCCCACAAGATCCCCATACTCATCCATTTCTAAAAACCCCAGCAAAACAACGTGCCGGAGCCCTAGTCTGCGCTGATCCAATCCACCGTTCCGCTCAGGCCAAACGCTTGGCCCGGCGCGGCTCCGGCTGCGCGATCACCACGCTAGCCTTGCGCGCCTTTTGTTCGAGATAAGCGCTGTAGCCGCCCTCGTAGTGCGCAATGTCGCCGTCGGCGATCTCGACGGTGCGGTCAGCGATGCGATCCAGAAAATAGCGATCGTGCGAGATCGTGATCACCGTGCCAGTGTAATCGGCCAGCGCGCCTTCCAGCACCTCCGCTGACGCAATATCCAGATGATTGGTCGGCTCGTCCAGCACCAGGCAGTTCGCGCCGCTGAGCATCAAGCGCGCCAGCTGCAGCCGTGAGCGCTCACCGCCGCTCAACGAGTGGACCGGCTGCTGCACCATCTGGTAAGGAAACAAAAACTTACCCAGAAAGCCAACCGCCTGCTCCTCGTACATCGGCTTGACCGCGCGGATCGTCTCGACCAGCGTCGCCTGCATGTCGAGCGTCTCGTGTCCCTGGGCATAATACCCGATTTCGATGCTCGGCCCGCGCCAGATCTCGCCGTCGGTCGGCATAAGCTGTCCGGTCAGCAGCCGGCCCAGCACCGTCTTGCCCGATCCATTAGCGCCGACAATGCCGACCCGCTCGCCGCGCCAGAAGGTATGCTTCAGCCCCAGCAGAATCAGATCGTCGCCGAAAGCCATCGTTACGTCGCGCAGCTCAAGCGCTTTCTGGCCGCCACGCTGCGCCGTGTGAAACTGCAAGCCCATGCGCTTACGCTCCAGCACCGGTCGATCGACTTTGTCCATGCGATCGATCTGGCGCTGCTTGTTACGCGCCTGCTTGATGTGTCGCTCGTTGACGACGATGCTGGCCCACAGCTTGAAGCGCGCGATCGCCGCCTCCAGCCGCGCGATCTCTTTTTGCTGCGCCACATACAGCTCTTGCTGGCGCAGCAGCGCGATCTCTTTGGCGACCGCATAGGCCGAGTAGTTGCCTTCCCAGACCGTAAGGCTGCGATTCTCAAGCTCCACAATCGTCGTCACGGTTTCGTCGAGCAGGTAGCGATCGTGCGAGACAATCACGACAGCGCCGTCAAAAGCGCGAATCAGGTTTTCAAGCTGGGCTTTGTGCGCCAGGTCAAGATGCGTGTCGGGCTCGTCGAGCAGCAGCAGATCCGGCTGTTGCAGCAGGCAGCCCGCCAGCGCGATCAGCTTGCGCTGGCCGCCGCTCAAAAAGCGCGTGGGCAGCTCGAAATCCTCGTCGGTGATGCCCAGCGAGCGCAGATGCGCGACGGCCTCGTTGCGAATGCGTGGCCCGCCCAGCTCCTCAAAGCGCTCTAGCAGCGCCGCCTGTTGATCGAGCACCGCTGTCAGCAGATCCGAGTCGTAGGCAACCTCGGGCGTCGACAGCCGCGCCTCGACCGCTGCCAGCTCCGCCTCAAGCGCCGCCAGATCTGCACGGCTGGATAGCACCGTCGCCAGCACGCCGTTGTCGGTGCCGGCAACCTCCTGGGCGAGATACGAGACCCGCAGCCCGCGCCGCCGCACGATCGAGCCGCCGTCGAGTGGCTCAAGTCCGGCCATCATGCGCAGCAGCGTAGATTTGCCGGTGCCGTTCGCGCCTACCAGCCCAATGCGCGCTTCGCCGTCGATGCTCCAGCTGAGCGGCTCCAAAATTGGCCGCCCGCCGAACGATTTGGACAATTCCTGCAAACTGATGATCGTCATAACCTTGCTCCTGATGCAAACGAATGGGCCAGCAGGTCCACGCCGCCGCATGCGTTTGCGCAAGGCAACAAAAAGCTGTGGACCTGTACCGGCCCACAGCTGAACGCTTCGTGTTAATGTGATGAGGTTCTACACAGCACGTTTTTTGGGCACAGTACTCCTATGGTCCGCGTGCTGAGTGGAGCCACGATAACCACCGGTGCAATACTGAAACCCTGCTGGAAGCATCTGTGTGTCCTCTTATCCTTGAATATGCGTAGCATAGCAGACGGCTTCCGCCGCGTCAACACCGACTTAAGGCTTAGCCGCCAGCGCCCAGCGCCCGCTCACGCCGCTCGACAATCATCTGCACGCCATGCCGGGGCCGCAGCGTAATCAACGGCTGCAGCGCGATCGGATGGCCCGACACCAGCCGCAGCCGCCAGTGCTGAGCGATCGTAGCCAGCACCAGAATGCTTTCGATCCAGGCAAAGCCCTCGCCGATGCAGCGCCGTGGACCGCCGCCAAACGGAAAGTATGCGAACTTGGGAATCTCGGCTCGGCGCTCCGGCGTCCAGCGCTCAGGGTCGAAGGCGAACGGCTCGGCGAAATAGCGCGGGTCGTGCTGGATCACATACTGGCTGAAGAGCAGCAGCGTGCCCACCGGCAGCCGGTAATCTTCCAGCGTGTACTCGTCGATCACGAGGCGGCCCAAAATCCAGGCCGGTGGATACAGCCGCATCGACTCGGAGATCACCATTTCGGCGTAGGGCAGCCGTGGCACATCGGCGGTAGTTGGCAGTCTGCCACCCAACACCGCGTCTAGCTCGGCATGGAGTTTGGCCTCAACCTCGGGATGCTGCGAGAGCAGATACCAGGTCCAGCTCAGCGCGTTGGCGGTGGTCTCGTGTCCCGCCAGAAAGATCGTCAGCGCCTCGTCGCGCAGCTGAAGATCGGTCATGCTGCCGCCGTCGCCCTCGTGATCCTGAGCCAGCAGCAGCATCGAGAGCAGATCGCCGCGATCCGTGCCGCCGGCCAGCAGATCCGCCCGTCGCCGGTTGATCAAACGGTAGATCGTGGCGTCGAGCCGGGCGCGAGCTTTTTTGAAACGCCGTACGCTGGGCAGGGGCAGCCGCTCGATCAGAGCCGCGCCGGGCAGCGACACGCTGCGAAACAGCGCCATCGCATCGCTGAGCGCCGCACCGATCTCGTCGGCCTCGCGATCCTCGACATCGGCGTCGAAGAGCGTCTTACCGACAATCGCCAGCGTCAGATGCATCATCTCCTGAGCGACATCCAGCGGCGCGCCGTCGTTCCAGCGCGCCTGGGCGCGATCGGCATAGCGCGCCATCACCTCGCCGTACGCCGCGATCCGCTCACGATGAAAAGCCGGCTGCGCTAAGCGCCGCTGCCGCAGATGGAACTCGCCCTCGCTGGTCAGCAGGCCTTCGCCCAGCATTTGTTTGGCCCGTTCCAGACCACGGCCTTTTTTGAAATGCTTATGTCGAGTAACCAGTACATCTTTGATGTAGTCTGGATTATTCAAAAAGACGACATGCTGCGGCCCGAGCTTGAAGTGGGCAAGGTCGCCGTACTCACGGCCAATCTCTAACAGGAAGGCCAGCGGATCGCGGCGAAAGGCCGGCAGCACCCCGACGATCGGCCTGCCCTTGGGGCCGGAAGGATAGCTTGGCATAGCGGAAAACTCCCCGCGTAACGAATCAATGCCCGATCACTACATTGTACGCCAGCGCACGCGCTTTAAAAAACAAACAGGACGTGATGCATATCACGCCCTGCGCCATCGATTCGCTAGTAGCCTAGTTTGCGGAACTGGCCGCGCCCTTGATAT
>JAFAYS010000953.1 GCA_019240175.1 Chloroflexota bacterium
CAACACGATCAGCCACGAGCTGCGCACACCGCTCAACGCGATCATCACGATGACCGACTTGCTGGGCGCTGAGCGCAACGGCACGCTGACCGAGCAGCAGCTCTTCCTGCGCGAGCGCGTGCTGTCGAACAGCCGGCACCTGCTCGATCTGATCAACGATATGCTGGATCTGGCCAAGATCGAAGCCGGCAAGATGGAGCTTTCCAAGGAGCCGGTCAAGATCGAGGAGATTATTCAGCAGACGATGGAGACGGCAGCCGGACTGACCAAGGAGAAGCCGATCGAGCTGCGCTCCGAGATCAGCCCGAACCTGCCAACCGTCGAGATCGATCGGCTGCGCATCAAGCAGGTGCTGCTCAACTTGCTCTCCAACGCCGCCAAGTTCACCGACGATGGCTACATCCTGGTCGAGGCGGCGCTCGAAGGACCGACCGTGGTGATCCGCGTCAAAGATAGCGGCATCGGCATCGATCCGGATCATCTGCCGATGATCTTCGAGGAGTTCCGGCAGGTCGATACCGGCACCAATCGGCGGGCGCAGGGCACCGGACTTGGACTCCCAATCTGTCGGCGGTTGGTCGAGATGCACGGCGGACAGCTGTGGGCAACCAGCGCTCAGGGCCAAGGCTCGACCTTCTCCTTTAGCCTGCCGGTCGTCCAGACCGTGGAGCAGGAGGACGCAGTGCCAGCCGAAGCTGTCTAGGCCAGCGGAAAGATACGCGCCGGCAGCGGCGCAAGGCACAGGGGCAGGATGACAATCCTGTCCCTGTGTTGTTGTTTGGGAAGACGTGGCATATCATCGGCGGGAAGACGAGCTAGCGAAAGAAGGTGAGCGTGAGTTCAGACAAACAGCAGCATCGTGGTGCACATCCCGAGGATCGGCGCTTATTTGCCGACGAGTGGCTGGCGACGCTGCAGATCGCGACTGCGGAGCTGTCCTGGCTGCTCAATCGTGGCTATCCGATCACGGCCTCGCTCAAGCTGGCCGGCGACCGGCACCGGCTCAACGAGCGGCAGCGGATGGCGATCGCACGCGCGGCCTGCTCCGACGAACGCCGCGCCCAACGGCTGGCTAGCCGCGTGGAGGAGCTGGATGTTCGCGAGGCCGAGCTGATTGTGGATGGCTTCAACCTGCTGATCACGATCGAGGCCGCGCTGAGTCAGGGCGTGCTGCTGCTGTGCCGCGATAACTGCATCCGCGATCTGGCGAGCGTCCATGGCTCGTATCGCTCGGTGCAGGAAACCGATCGCGCGCTTCAGCTGATCGGCGAGACGCTGGCGGCGCTGGCTCCGCGCTCGGTGCGCTGGCTACTCGACAAGCCGATCTCCAACAGCGGGCGGCTGGCGGCCAAGATTCGTGAGCTAGCCGAGCAACATGGCTGGCCCTGGGAAGTAGAAGTAATCTTCAATCCCGACAGCGCGATCGTGGCCGCGCAGCAGATTGCCGTCAGCTCCGATGCGATTGTGCTGGACGGCAGCCGCCACTGGTTCGATCTCAAAAGCCATCTGATCCAGCAGCACCTGCCAAACGCCTGGCTGGTCGATCTGCGGGAAGATTGAAACGGGCCCTCACCCCCTCCGTCCCCCTTTCCCGAACCTCGCCAAGCCTTTGGCTCGGTTGCGACAGGCGAGGGGGAAGAGTCGGAGCCTCTTGGTTCTTGGTTCTAGGTTTTCGGTACTTTCTTTGTTCCCTAGGTTCTAGGTTCTGGGTTCTAGGTTCTCCGTCCTCCCTGTCACACCCAGCAAACCCCAAATATCACCCGCCGCTGCGATACTACCTCAAGGCTCACAAACGCTGAGCTATCTGGCTGTCCACCGCAGCCGACGCCTTTCTCAGGAGGATACTGTGACAGCGAATCGCGATTTTATGTTAATTCTCCCCCTGCTTGATCCGGCGGCGATGGAACATCTGATCCCGCTCGCAACCACGATCGCACACTCGCGCGGCGGGCTGGTGCTGGTATTGGGCGTGGTTGAAGTGTCGGAAGATCAGCCGCTGAACGCCAGCGTGACGGCGGTGCAGCACATGCGCGAGACGCTCCTGCAGCACGTCGCGTACTGCGATACCTCGGTGCAAACGATGGTACGCGTTGCCCGCTCACTGCACGCTGGGTTGACTGAGACAGTTCGTGAGACCGAGGCCGATCTCCTGATGCTGGGCTGGTCGCATGAGGCTTTCTCATCCGAGCGGCTCTTCGGCGCGCCCTTCGAGCAGCTGATCGCGTCGCCGCCCTGCGACCTGGCGATCGTTAAGCAGGAGCCGAGGCAGCCACGCCGCATTTTGCTGCCGACCTCGGGCGGGCCAAGCCTGTGGCTGTGCGGCGAGCTGGCATCCGCACTGGCCGAGACGAGCGGCGGATCGATTACGCTGCTCTCAGTCACCGATCCACGGCACCCACTCGCGCCCGACAGCCGGGAGCATCTGCGCGAGCTACAAACGCTGCCCACAGTTGCCGAATGGGTCGAGCGACGCGGCTCAGCGCTGCCGGCGATCCAGCAGGAGGCGACCTTCCACGATGCGGTGGTGATCGGCGCGACGGGACGGGCCAACCACGATGGGCACACGATCGGGCCGCTGGCTGAGGCGCTGCTCGACACCCCGCGCGGCACGGTGATCGTCACCTGCCGCAAGCTCACGGCCAGCGAGCAGCAGGCGATCGCGCACTTCGAGGCCGTGCGTGACCGCTCAGCCCGCGTCGATCGCTGGTTTGCCGAAAACACCTTCAACGCCGACGAGTTCGCCGATCTTCAGCGGCTGGTCATGCTCAAGCAGCAGCAGGGCCTGACGATCAGCCTGGCCTTGCCCGCCCTCAACGAAGCCGAGACCATCGGACCACTGATCGCTACGCTCAAGCGCGCGCTGCTCGACGACGTGCCGCTGCTCGACGAGATCGTCGTGATCGACTCGCGCTCTACGGATGCGACGCGTGAGATCGCGGCGGCGCTGGGCGTGCCCGTGGCGATCCATCAGGATATTTTGCCACAGTACGGCGCGTTCAGCGGCAAAGGCGAGGCGCTGTGGAAAAGTCTGCACGTCACGCGCGGTGACATCATTGTCTGGATCGACACCGACATCCACAATGTTCATCCACGCTTCGTCTACGGCCTGATCGGGCCGCTGCTGAACGATTCACGCATTCAGTTCACCAAAGGCTTTTATCGCCGTCCGATCAAGAACGGCGCGCAGATCATGGAGACCGGCGGCGGACGTGTCACCGAGCTGACCGCGCGTCCGCTCTTCAACCTGTTCTATCCTGAGCTGTCGGGCTTTATTCAGCCGCTGGCGGGCGAGTACGCCGGACGACGCGCAGTGCTGGAACGTCAGCCTTTCTTCACCGGCTACGGCGTCGAGACCGGCCTGCTGATCGATCTGCTGCACGACATTGGCCTGGAAGGCATGGCCCAGGTCGATCT
>JAFAYS010001121.1 GCA_019240175.1 Chloroflexota bacterium
TAATAAACTGAATCTGGCTACTGTCCGCACTCTACAGGAGCGCTACGTCGAAGCACTGCAAGGTTATGCTGAAGCCCGTGCCATTTTCGAAGCTCTAGGAGAACCACTTACTGTCGCAACATCTTGGCATCAGATAGGAATGGTGCATAGACAAACCAAACAGTTTGAACAGGCCGAACAAGCCTACAGAAACTCGCTGGCTATCAATGTAAACCAAAAAGAGCTCAATGGCGAGGCGGACAACTTGGTAGAGTTAGGAACTCTTTATCACGTCATGGGACGACTGGAAGAAGCGATAATCTTCTATCAGAAGGCAGCAGAGATTTATACCAAGCTGTCAAATCTAAGTCGTGAAGGTTCAACTCGCAACAACTTAGCTGCCACCTTAATCGAGTTGCAACGATATGACGAAGCTCGTCGCGAACTACAACGAGCAATTGAGTGTAATAAGAATTTCGGCCATGCTGCTAAGCCATGGAAGGCATGGGGCCTTCTTTATGAGCTCGAACAGGCTGTAGGTAGCCATGAAGCAGCGGATCGAGCACGACGACAAGCTATAGAGAGTTACGTTGCGTACAGACGTGCTGGTGGTGAACCGCAAAATCTTGGTGGACGACTAGCTGCACTCATTTTTCAAGCTATGCAGCAAGGGCAGATGAGCGATGCAGAACAAGGCCTTGTTGGAGTCTTGCAACAAGTTGATGAACCTTCAACGAGAGTAGTAATAACTAAATTGCAAGCGATTCTCTATGGAGATCGTAATCCTGCTCTCGCAGAAGACCCAGCGCTAGAGTTCGACGATGCAGTGGAATTAATGTTGTTACTGGAAGCCTTGGAGAGCATAGAGCAAGCCGGAGATCAAGGTTCGGCTAGTGGCGCGGAATAAGTGTGCTACACTTCGCTGCGACTTCAGAGTAAACAGCTAAGGGAGCCACACATGCGCGTTTTTATCTCCGTAGACATGGAAGGCATCGCCGGGATTGTGCATGCCGAGCAGACACGGCCCCACGCGCCGGAGTACGAGCGTAGCTGCCGCCTGATGACGGCGGAGGCCAACGCCGCGATCGAAGGGGCGCTCATGGCGGGCGCGACCGAGATCATCGTCAGCGACTCGCACTGGGACATGCGCAACATCATCGCCGAGGAGTTGAACCCTGCCGCCGAGCTGATCCAGGGCTCGCCGCGTCCGTGGTCCATGATGGAGGGCATCGACGAGCGCTTCGACGCGGTCTGCTTTGTGGGCTACCACGCGATGGCCGGCACCACGGCAGCGGTGATCGACCACACCTACACGGGCAGCATCCTCAACGCGCGGCTCAACGGCCAGCTGGTCGGCGAGATCGGGCTGAACGCGGCACTGGCCGGCCATTTTGGCGTTCCGGTCGCGCTGGTCACCGGCGATCAGCAGGCGGTGGCCGAAGCACAGGCGCTGCTGGGCGCGGATCTCACGACCGTCGCGGTGAAGCAGAGCGTGGCTCGCTACGCCGCGCGATCGCTTGCGCCAAGCGTGGCGCGGGATCGCATTCGTGAGGCGATGACCGACGCATTGCGAACACGCCGGCAGCCATGGCGCGTAGCCAGCCCGACCACGATCGCGGTTGATTTTATGAAAACCGAGCAGGCCGATATGGCGGCGGTCATGCCTGGCGCTGAGCGTACGGGGCCGCGCACCGTCGAGTTCACCCACGACGACTACCTGACCGTCTTCCGCGCCTGGCGGGTCTTGATCACACTGGGCGCGCTCAACTAGCCGCATGGCACGCAAAAGCGGAGGCGTCACACCTCCGCTTGCATCGATCCCAAATTTCTGGCCCTAGCACTCCGAGCAACCAGATCGCAGCAACTAGTGCTTTACGTGGTGCTCCTCGCCCTGCACCTGTGGCCCGGCGTTAGCTTGCTGGTCGCCCGTCGCGCCGCCCTCGCCTTGAAGCCGCTCCTCATGCGTATCGTGCGAATCGTGCGACGAGCCATGCGACCCGTGATGATGCGACGCGCCGGTCGGATCGTAGTGCTTGACCAGGCTGGCCGTGCGAACCCGGCGATCATACTCACCATCGATGGCGTTTGTAAAAGATTTAAGGGCATCGAACAGGCCCATATCCAACACCTCTTGAGATGATTTTCACATAATTGCACGGCAAGTATAATGCCAACAGAGCGGCTTTGCAAGTAGCACAAGCCGCGAAATCGCTGATTCTATTGCGATCACGGTGTACACTATCAAGCAGAAACGTTTGCGAAAGGAGCCTGTATGTCCGCCCCGTTCGGCTGCTTAATCTTACATGGTTTCACCTCCAGCCTGGATACCGTTCGCGCGCTGGTTCCGATGGCGGAGCGGCTGGATATGCCCTACCGCATGCCGGTGCTGCGCGGCCACTGCACCAAGCCCGAAGATCTGTGCGGCGTCACCTGGCGCGACTGGTACGAGGATGGCGCTGCCGCCCTGCGCGAGTTGCGCGCCGAAGCCGATCACGTCTTCATCTGCGGCCTGTCGATGGGCGGGCTAGTCGCGCTGCATCTCGCCGCCGATCATCCCGACGACGTCGTGGGCGTGGCCACGATCGCCGCCGCCTTGCAGATCGCCGACCCGCTGATTCGCTTCAGCCCGGTGATGGCGCGCTTCGTCAAGATGTGGAAGGGAAATCCCGGCGGCGGCTACGCGGACGCCAGTCTGGTGACCAAAAACACCAACTACGATCGCTTCGCCACCGACTCGCTGGTCTCGCTCTACCGCTATGGCAAGATCGTCACGCATCTGCTGCCGCGTGTGCAGGCACCGCTGCTGGTGATCCACAGCCGCAAAGACCGCGTGATCAAGCCGATCTC
>JAFAYS010001229.1 GCA_019240175.1 Chloroflexota bacterium
GGCTGATCGCTGAGATCGTGGCGGAAGACCAGCATATCGCGCGTCTGGATGCCGTGCTCGTAGACCGGCTCGCGGTAGTAGCGGAAATAATCCTGGCGGATGTGATCCATGCGGAAGCCGGCCTTTTGATAGAAGGCGATGTTGGGAATGCTGCTGTTAGCGGTGCCAACGACCATCTGCCGCTTGCGTCGTCGCCGGCCCTCGTCGAACAGCCAGGCGATGAACTGCTTGCCCAATCCCTGGCCCTGCCGCTCCTCCGCGATCGCCAGCTCCTGAATCTCGCAGGGCTCGTCGTTCCAGCGCAGCGTAGCCGCGCCGACCAGCTGACCATCGTCATCCATGCGATAAACCGTATCGACGAGATGCGCGAGACCCCAGCGCAGCGCGCGCTCGGAGCTTTCCGCCAGCAACAGCAGCGGAATCACCTCTTCGATCTCGTCGCCGGTTACTTCACGAATAACGATGGTCATAGCTAGGCTTTCTTGTTAGCGCCGGTCTAAACGCCGAGCAGATCCGTGAACATCGCCTCGTCGTCGTACGGGCCGATCACGGCCAGATATAGTGACTCGGGTGTGATCAGGCGCTGGGCCACGCGCAGCACATCTTCGCGCGTGACGGCCTCGATCTCGGCCACCACCTGCTCGACCGGTATCACGCTGTCGTAGCGCAGAATGTGCGAGCCGTTGCGCGACGCGACCGACCAGGTGTCTTCCAGGCCGATCAGCATGCCGCCTTTGACCTGCTCCTTGACGCGCTGGATCTCTTCTTCGGTAATGCCTTCTTCGCGCAGCTTGCGCAGCTCGGTCAGACAGGCCGCGATCGCATCCTGAACTTTGCCGATCTCGACGCCGCCGTAGATTACCCACTTGCCCGCGTCGTTGAACTCGGCGGTGTAGGAGTAGACCGAGTAGGCCAGGCCACGCTCTTCGCGAATTTCCTGGAACAGCCGCGAGGCCATGCCGCTGCCCAGCACCGAGTTCAGCACCTGGAGCGGGCGGCGATCCGGGTCGGCGTAGGAGACCGCAGGCAGACCCAGGCAGAAGTTGGCCTGCTCGGTGGCTTTGTTCAGCAGGCGCAGCTTGTTGTTCGGCAGCGTGCCGTGCGTCGGTTCGGGCTCGAAGCGCTGGCCGCTGCGATACTTGCTGAGTGCCTTGGTCCAGGTATCGACCATTTCGTCGGTCGAGATGTTGCCGGCGATCGAGACTACGGTGTTGGGATAGGTGTAGTGCTGATCTTTGTAGTCGATCAGATCTTCGCGGCTCAGGCCGCTGACGCTCTCGGCGGTGCCTGCGATGTCGCGCCCTAGCGGCTGATCGCCCCACATGGTCTCGTCGAGCAGCTGGTGTACCCAGTCGCCGGGCGAGTCCAGGCTCATGTTGATCTCTTCGATGATCACCCGCCGTTCCTTTTCGATCTCCTTGGGATCGAAGAGCGAGTTGAGCAGCATGTCGCTGAGCGTGTCGACGGCGCGATCGAAGTGGATATCGGCCACCTTGGCGTAGTAGCAGGTCGAGTCATACGAGGTGTAGGCGTTGAGCATGCCGCCGATGCCTTCGATCGCCTCGCTGATCTGCTTGGCGTTGCGCTTGGGCGTGCCCTTGAAAAACATATGCTCAAGAAAATGCGACACGCCGCTTAGCCGCGCAGGCTCGTACCGTGACCCGACTTTAGTGAACACGCCCATCGAGACGGAGTGCGTATGTGGCATCTCCTCGGCAATGATCCGCAGCCCGTTGGGAAGATCAATTTTGGTATACGACGACATAGACACCTTTCTAATATCTCGCTTTCAAAGCGACCATCTGGTTGATCCCTTTGTTTATATATCTTGATCGAGCGCCGCCAGAATCAGCTCTAACGCTCGCAGCGCCGTGTATTGCTTATTCTGCTGCCGATCGCCCTCGAAAACATAGCGCCGGCACAGCATGGTCTCCGGTGTTGCGACGCACATATAGACCAGCCCGACCGGCTTGGTGGCTGTGCCGCCGCCCGGCCCCGCGATGCCGGTGGTCGATACGCCGACCGTGGTGCCGATCCGCTCACGTACGCCCTGGGCCATCGCGCGAGCTGTCGCCTCGCTGACCGCGCCCTCGCTTGCAAGGATCGCGGCGGGTACGCCCAGATGACTCTGCTTCACCTCGTTGCTGTACGCGATGACGCCGCCCTGGTAGTAGGCAGAGCTGCCGGCGATCTCGGTGAGCAGATGCCCAAGCAGGCCGCCCGTGCAAGACTCGGCGGTGGCAATCGTCCACTGGCGCTGCTGCAGCGCCGCGCCGACCTGGCGTGCATATTCGATGGCAGAATCGGTCATGCTCGCAGTATACCATCTCACAGGCTTAAGCGCGGGAATGGTTTGAAGGCCGCCGATCGAATGTGCTACAATGCGCGCTATGTCGCAGACACACACGACGGCACCAGCAACGCTGGAAGTTATCAGCCACAGCGAGGCAGAAACGATCGCGTTTGGGCGGCGACTCGGGGCGCTGCTTCAGCCCGGCGATCTCCTGCTGCTCTTCGCGCCCTTTGGCGCAGGCAAAACCCATCTGACCAAAGGCATCGCCGGAGCGCTGGGCGTGGACGAGGCCGACGTGAACAGTCCCTCTTTTGTTCTGATCAATGAATACGAGACCGCCCGCCGCGGCAAGCCAGGCCAGGGCCGCACGCCGATCTATCATGTCGATCTGTACCGCATCGAAACGCCGGAAGCGCTGGCGACGGTCGGTCTCGACGATGTGATCGCCGGCCATGGCATCGCCGTGATCGAGTGGGCCGAGCGCGCCGTCGATTGGTTTCCGCGTGAGCATCTGGCGATCGAGATTGCCTACGCGGGCGAGACCGATCGCCGTATTGTTGTGCGGCCACACGGCACGCGCGCTGCCGAGATTGTCGCGGCGCTGCAAGCGGGCGATTAGCTGCTGGAAGCTGCGGTGCTGCTACACCCACAGGGTACCCGGCTGCCGCGTTTCATCTGAGTCTTATGCTACTAGCGATCGATACATCGACCTATGATACCGGCGTCGCGCTCTACGACG
>JAFAYS010000381.1 GCA_019240175.1 Chloroflexota bacterium
AAGACCTTTGCTTACTTGAGTTGTAAACCGTTTGTTCTCAAACTCTTGTCCGTCTTCTCCGGTTCTAGGTTCTAGGTTCTGGGTTCTGGGTTCTAGGTTCTTCGTTATCCCATCTCCTCCCAGTTCCGGCCCGTGCTGATCTCGACTTCCAGCGGCACGCTCAGCTCGGGATACACGCCCTCCATGATCTCGCGCACCAGCTGCTTGACCTCGTCCAGCTCGTCGTCGGGCACTTCGAGCAGCAGCTCGTCGTGGACTTGGAGCAGCATCTTGGCCGCAAAGCCGCGCTTGCGCAGCTCGTCGAAGAGGCGAATCATCGCCATTTTGATCAGGTCGGCGCTGGTGCCCTGAAGCGGCGCGTTGATCGCCTCGCGCTCGGCGGCTTGCTTGCGCGGCCCTTTGATCGTCAGCGCGTTGTCGCTGCCGCGCCCGAAGTAGCGTCGCCGCCCGAAGAGCGTCTCGACGTAGCCCTGCTCGCGTCCGAACTGCAGCGTCTCGTCGAAGACACGCTTGATGCCGGGATAAGTCGCGAACAGGCCGTCGATTAGCTGCTGGGATTGTTCGCGATTGAGATCCGTACGCGCGGCAAGACCAAACGCCGAGATGCCGTAGATCGTGCCGAAGACCGTGGTTTTGGCGATGCGCCGCTGGTTCTTGGTGACCGTATCCATCGGCACGCCGAAGAGCCGCGCCGCCGTCGCCGCGTGAATATCGCGGCCTTCGCGGAACGCTTCCAGCAGCCCCGGATCTTGCGTGGTATGCGCCAGCAGCCGCAGCTCGATCTGCGAGTAGTCCGCCGACAGCAGGTAGCAGCCATCCTCGGCGATAAACGCCCGGCGAATCTCGCGGCCCTGCTCGGTGCGCACCGGGATATTCTGCAAGTTGGGCGCGGTGCTGCTCAGCCGTCCGGTCGAGGAGCCGATCTGGTTGTACGAGGTATGCACGCGCTGATTTTTGTCAACCAGATCCGGCAGCGCGTCAAGATAGGTCGATTTGAGCTTGGTCAGCTGGCGATATTCCTGGATCAGCGTGATGATATCATGGTGGCCGCTCAGGCGCTCCAGCACCTCGGCAGTCACCGAGTAGAGGCCGGTCTTGGTTTTGCTCAAACCCGATGTTGGCACTTTCAGCTCTTCAAACAGCACGCGGTTGAGCTGCTGCCCCGATCCGATGTTGAACTTGCCGCCGGCCAGCTCATAGATTTTGTTCTCAAGCTCCTCGATCCGCCGCTGCATGTTCGACGAGAGCTGATGCAGAACTTTGACGTCGACTTTGATGCCCTGCCATTCCATATCGGTCAGCACCGGCACCAGCGGCATTTCGATCGTTTCAAAGATCTTGCGAATCGCGGGATACTGATCCAGCTCCTGGTCCAGCCGATCGCGAATACGCAGCGTCATGTCGGCGTCGGCGGCGGCGTAGGGCGTGGCCTGCTCGATCGCGACCTGATCGAAAGTGATCTGGTTGCGCCCGGTGCCGATCAGATCCGTGATCTCGGTCATGGGATCTTTGAGCTTGAGCAGGTTGAAGGCCAGGTCTTTGAGGCCGATGCCCAGGTTGCCCAGCAGCTGCGCCGCGATCATCGTATCGAACTGGACGCCCTGCGTGTTGATGTCGAGCGTGCGCAGCGCCAGCAGATCGAACTTGGCGTTGTGGCCGGCCTTGAGCTTGCCGGCGTCTTCCAGGATCGGCAGCAGCGCCTCGCGCACGACCTCGCGCTCAAGCTGCGGGCCGTCGTCGTTGGTGTGGCCGATCGGTATGTACCAGGCTTTGCCCGCCGTCGTCGCGAACGAGAGCCCGACCACGTGGCCCTGCACAATGTTGAGCGAGTCGGTCTCGGTGTCGAAGGCGATTACCGACGCCGCTTGCAGCTCGCGCACCATCTCGTCCAGCTGTTCCTTGGTGCGCACGGCCACGTACTCGCCGTGGGCCGGCGGCTTGGGCGCGGCAGCAGTCGTCGTCTTGGCGTCGGGCTCGTCGTCGAAGAGCGCCATCTGTCCCGATTTGTTAGCTTTGCCCGCGCGCGACGCCGGTTTGGTCTCGGCTGGCGCTGGCGCTTCGGTTCCGGCGACGGTCATGTTCTCGGTGTCGGGCAACTTCCGCAGCAGGCTGCCAAACTGTAGATCCTGGAAAAGCGTGATCACGGCGTCGCGATCGTAGCCCGCGAGCCGGCAGCGCTCCAAATCCAGCTCGACCGGAACGTCGCAGTGGATCGTGGCCAGACGTTTGGAGAAGATCGCCTGCTCCTGCTGTCCGTCCAGCGCCTTGCGATAGCGATTCGGCACCTCGTCAAAGCGCTCGTAGATGCCCTCGACGGTCTCGAACTGCGTCAGCAGGCTGATCGCGCCGGTCTCGCCGATGCCTTTGACGCCGGGAATGTTATCCGAGGTGTCGCCTTTGAGGCCGCGCAGATCGGCGAGCTGGTTGGGCTTGAGCCCTTTGTAGCGCTCGATCACGGCGTCGCGATCATACTCTTTGGCCTCCTGGCGCTTGCCGTAGGGCACCGCCAGCAGCACGCGCACATGGTCGTCGACCAGCTGAAGCGTGTCGCTGTCGCCGGTGATGATGTAAGTCTCGACGTTCTGCTTGGTCGCCTGCCGCGACAGCGTGCCGATCACGTCGTCGGCCTCGAAGCCCTCAAGCGTATAGATCGGAATATTGAGTGCCTCGACAACCTGCTTGATCCGCGCCAGCTGCGTATGGAAATCCTCAGGGGCCTCACTGCGATTGGCCTTGTACTCGGCGTACAGCTCGTCACGAAAGGTGCGGCCAACGTCAAAGGCGACCGCCGCGTACTGGGGGCGGAGCTGCTGAAGCGTG
>JAFAYS010000707.1 GCA_019240175.1 Chloroflexota bacterium
CTCGTGCGGGGCAGGCGTTAGGTTATCAAAAAATATGCCAGCTTATCCGCCGCTCAGATCTGAGGCTCAGCCTTTACGACGCAGCCCATAGATCCGTGGCCGCAGATGACCGCCGCCAAACGGCAGCTTGATCGGCAGCACAGTTTCGAGCGTCCAATCGGCAGCGGCGTCGGCAACCAGACCTTCCCACAGTCGAATGTCCTGCGTGATCGCCACGAACAGCCCGCCGCCGATCGTTACGCGCGTTGCCTCGCGCAACATGCGTGGATAAAGCACCGTGTTGGCGGCGTGAGACCCGACCAGCTGGCCGAACGGAAGATCCGCCAGCAGCGCATCAGCCCAGGCGTCGGGCGTTGGCAGCGCGCCGGCGTCCCAGTTTTCCAGCCGAATCTGCTTCGCGCGGCTGGCCACAACATTTTCACGCGCGCAGTCCAGCGCCGCCGGATCGTTGTCACAGCCGATCGCGATGCGTGCTTGCGCCACCGCCAGCCGCTCGATCAGCAGCGAACCCGAGCCGCAGACCAGATTCAGCACGGCGTCGTCGGGATGCGGACGCGTCAGCAGCGCCATCGCGTGGGCGACCGAGGCGTTGAGCGCGCCCGGCAGATTGCACACGCGCCAATCGCGCACCGAGAGCGGACGCGGCGAGATCCGCAGCAGCGCCTCCCAGCCTTCGCTGCCGTCCACCGCGCGACGCAGCCGCAGCAACAGATCGCCCTCCTCGGCGGTATCGGCCAGACCTGTCGCGCGCGCCAGCTCGTCGCGCAGCCGCAGCATCACTGAGGACTCCTGGCCTGCCGCACTGATCCGCAGCGTATCGAAGGCGTTGCGCGGATGCAGCGCGCGTACCTCGGCGATCAGCTTGAGCAGCGTGTCGAACGCGGATTGTCCCAGCAGCGCCTTGGGCCGTGGCACCGCGAAATAGTGCCGCGTATAAACCGCCAGCACCGTGCGTAGATCCAGCAGCTCCGCCGGATCGCCGCTATAGCCGATCGGAATCAGCCCTTCGCGATAGCCCGGCTCGACCGTGACAGCGCGGCCCAGGCGGCGACGCAGCTCATCGGCGGCGATCGCCTCCAATCCAGGAATAACCTCGACCTCGTAGCTCCGCGTCTCGCGCGTCGGCGGAGCGGATCGTGGCGCGCGCTGCGGCCTCATGATCGATCACCACAGCTCGGACCAACATCAATCGTATCGTGTCTTTGCGCTAACAAATTTCTCGCCTCCATCGTACATAGCCAACGTCTGGTGCCATTGTACCTATTCTTCACCGGCGCGCTGCAACGACCGCTATCGGCACAACAAGCTTTTTACAAGCGCTTAATTCTCGCTTAAGTTCGGCTGGCTACAATCCGCATGTTGTAGCAATTTTTCACCCCACGCTGCGCCAGGACGATCGTTTCCCCACGCGGTCGTCCTGGTTTTCTTTGTTCTTGCGCTCCCGCCACGTAGCAGCAATTACTCATTTTCTTAATAAAAGCTTAACCTTTGAACCGCAATCCGCTATACTTGGCCTAGCTACAGCATGTTCCCGCTTGTCAACAACAGCTCAGATCCCTAGCTTTAAACGTGGCCTGCCCCCTCCATGCCACAACTCGGTTCGATGTAGCCAGGAATCTACTCAGGAGTTCAATGCAAAAGGAGGTTCGCGTGACCAACATCGATCGACGAAAGTTTCTACGCGGCAGTGCTGCACTCGGCGGCATGCTCTGCGGGCTGGAAGGCTTGATCGCGCGCGGTGCGAGTGCGGCACCCCGGCACGGCGTAGGCTTTGCCGCCAAAGGCGCGGGCGGCTACGGTCCGCTGCGGCCTACCGCGACCAGCAACACCGGCGAGATGCTGCTGGCGCTGCCCGAAGGCTTTCAGTACAACCTGCTCAGTCGGGAAGGCACGCCCATGAGCGACGGCAACCTCACGCCGCCGGTCTTCGACGGCATGGCCGCGTTCTCCGTCGGCGGCCAGCTGCGTCTGGTCCGCAACCATGAGATACGCATGTCTGGCGCAGCGATGGGCAGTGCGGACAAATCCTACGATCCACTGGCGGGCGGCGGCACAACTACCCTGATCGTCGATCCGCAAACGCGCGAGCTGGTCAGCAGCTTTGTGAGTCTGGGCGGGACATCGACGAACTGCGCGGGCGGCCCGACGCCGTGGGGCACCTGGATCACCTGCGAAGAGACGACAGTCGGGCATGCTAACGGCCTGTCGCAACACCACGGCTACTGCTTCGAGGTCAGCGCCGCAGCCAATGGGCAGACGACGCCAGTCGCGCTCAAAGCGATGGGCCGCTTCATCCATGAGGCGGTCGCGGTCGATCCCGCTACCGGCATCGTCTACGAGACCGAAGATACCTACAGCGCCGGCTTGTATCGCTTCCTACCCACCCAGCGCGGCAATCTGGCCGCTGGCGGTCGCTTGCAGATGCTGGCGATCAAGGGCAAGCGATCCTACGACACGCGCACCGGCCAGCGCGTCGGCAAGCCGCTGCCGGTCACCTGGGTCGATATCGCCGATCCTGATCCCGCCGACGCCGAGTTTAACCAAATGGCTGTCTATGAGCAGGGCCTCGCGCAAGGGGCGGCAACCTTCGGGCGACTGGAAGGCTGCTGGTACGGCAACGGCAGCATCTTTGTGAACTCGACCAATGGCGGCGATCAAGGGCTGGGGCAGGTTTGGGAGTATCGGCCACGCGGCAACTCGGGCGGCCAGCTGATCCTGCTCTTCGAGTCGCCGAGCGCCGACGTGCTGGACGCGCCCGACAATCTGTGTGTCAGCCCGCGCGGCGGCCTGGTGCTCTGCGAAGACGGAGCCAGTGAGCAGTTCCTACGCGGCCTGACACCCGACGGACGGATCTTCGATCTCGCGCAAAATCTGGTGCCGGATAGCAGCTGGGCCGGCGAGTTCGCGGGCGCAACCTTCAGCCCCGACGGCCAAACGCTCTTCGTCAACGTCCAGACGCCCGGCCTGACCCTGGCGATCTGGGGTCCGTGGACCGAAGGCGCGCTGTAACAACGTATCCACTCTGCGCCAGGACGATCAAGCGGAGAAACGATCGTCCTGGCTAGCGTCTGAGCGTCTCGGCCAGCTTCGCGCCCAGCTGCTCCAAGCTTTGCAGATTATGCACCGGCAGAAAATCGTCGACGTGCGGCAGGGCGGCCTGCAGACCACGTGTGAGCGGCTGGTAGCCGGGCATGCCCAGCAGCGGATTCAGCCAGATCAGCCGGTACGAGGTGCGCTGTAGCCGGGCGATCTCATGGCCCAGCAGCTCGGGATCGCCACGATCCCAGCCGTCGCTGATCAGCAACACGATCGCGCCTCGACCAAGCACGCGCCGACCCCACTTGAAATTAAACTCTTTGATCGCGTCGCCGATGCGCGTGCCGCCGTTCCAATCCTGCACCGCGCTGCCAACCTCGCGCACGGCCTCGTCGATATCTTTGTGCTCAAGCATGCGCGTGATGCGCGTCAGCCGCGTGCCGAAGACAAACGTCTCGACATCGCGCAGGCCCGCGCTGATCGTGTGGACGAATTGCAGCAAAATGCGGCTGTAGCGATCCATCGAGCCGCTGATGTCGCAGAGCACAACCAGCGGACGCTGCTTGAGGCGGCGGGTTTTATGCCACAGCGTCAGCGCCTCGCCACCGCTGTGCAGCGTTTGCCGCAGTGTGCGCCGCGTGTCAATACGCCGGCCTTTACCGCTAGTCCAGCGCCGCACCGGACGCTCAGCCATGCGGTAAGCGATCTGCGCGATCAGCAGCCGCGCCTGATCCATCTCGTCGCCGGTAAACTGCGCAAAGTCCTTCTGGCGTAGCTGCTCGCTGCGGCTATACGACATCTGCACTTCGATCTCTTGCTGCTCCTCAGCAGGCCGCTCCTTGTCACGCGCGCGATCTGGGCGATCGCGCTGTAGCCGCCGGGGAATCAGCACTTCTTGCACGCGGTTGTCAGGCAGCGCGATACCGCCGGGCTGGCCCTGGCGCTGCGAGGCCCAGAAAAACTGCCAGGCCTCGTCGAAGAGCGGCAGATCTTCCCGCCGCCGAATCAGGATCGTCCGGCAGGTGAGATACACATCCTCACGCCGCCCAATCTCGACATGCTCCAGCGCCGCCAGGAGATCCAGCATCTGCCCAGGATTGATCGCCACGCCGAACTGGCGCAGCAGCCGGCCAAACGCCAGCAGATGATCGAGCAGGTGATGTTCAGCGTGTGGCGCGGTGGTCATAGGCACTCACTCATGGCCCTCACCCGCTGGCCTCCTGCGGCAAGCGAGGTGAGCATGGCCCTCACCCCCTGCGTCCCCCTCTCCCGCTGCGGCAGGCGAGGGGGAAAGAGGTCTCCCCGAATTAATCTGGTTTTACTCATTGATTTTCAGATGTTGACGGATCGATTCAAGAACTGAAACTACATTTTGCATGACTTGCTCATTTGTATAACGAATAACCCTAAACCTAAGCTGCTGAAGGACTTCACTTCGCTCTGCATCATATCCAATCTGTTGCTCATGAATAGGTCCATCGACCTCGATAACCAAAAGCTGCTCAAGACAACAAAAGTCAACAATAAACCCATGAATTATATGCTGGCGGCGAAACTTGAAATTTCCAATCTGCCGATTTCTTAATCGCTCCCAGAGCAGATCCTCAGCCGGTGTTGGTGCTTGCCGAAACTGGCTTGCTCGCTCCTGCTTAACCTGAGTCATTCGCCAGCGCCGGGTGTTTCGATCTTTAGACATTTCTAGTACCCGTACACAGGTGTCTCGTTACCTAACCCCTCGCCTGCCCACAGGAGTGGGAAAGGGACCCACGACGGCGGGGCAGGGGTGGATGCGAAGCATCCGGGGTGAGGGCCATGCAATCTACACTCTAAACTCGTCGGCTAGCTCCTCAGGCGTATAGTTGATATAGGCAATTCTGCGCGCTCGTAGCAGAGCCAGAAAATCAACGCGATTAACGCCCAGCAGTTGCGCGGCCTTCCCCGAAGAAATCTGCCCATCTGTAAAGAGCGATAGCACGAGCCACTCATTGAGACGGCGTTGAATCTCGCTCTGATCGATCCCAAATTGCAGAAGCGCCGTAGGCACGCGCACTTCAAAAGCTGTCTCAGCCATACGCAGATCCTCCTCTATGATTTCCGTCTTCAACCATCCTCCTAGGTTCTCCGTTCTCTTGTTCTCCGTTCGCTCCCCTTTGTTCCCCGATTCTAGGTTCTAGGTTCTGGGTTCTAGGTTCTTTTTATCCTGCCTGCTCCACCAGCGAGCGCACGCCGCGCTTACGCACGGCCTCAATGTCGTCCTGATACTTGAGGATCGCGCCCAGCGTGTCGTCAACCGTCTCCACATCCAGCGCCGTACGATCCAGCGCCGTCAGCGCCGCCACCCAGTCCAGCGTCTCGGCGATACCAGGCAGCTTATACAGATCCATCTTGCGCAGCTCATGCACAAACGCCACGACTTGGCGGCTCAGCCGCTCGTCGATGTCGGGAACGCGGGCGTGGACAATCTCGATCTCCTTCTGGATCGACGGATAATCGATCCAGTGGTAGAGGCAGCGCCGCTTGAGCGCATCGTGGATCTCGCGCGTGCGATTCGAGGTGAGCACCACGACCGGCGGCTGTTCGGCGGCGATCGTGCCGATCTCGGGGATCGAGATCTGAAAATCGCTCAGCACCTCAAGCAAAAAAGCCTCGAACTCGTCGTCGGCGCGATCCAACTCGTCGACCAGCAGCACCGGCGGCGGCTGATCCGCACTTGGCTCAATTGCTTGGAGCAGCGGGCGCTTGAGCAGAAACTCGGGGCCGAAAATATCGTGGATCGCGCGATCTTTGGACTCGCCCTCCAGCTCGGCAGCGCGCAGATAGAGCATCTGGCGGGGAAAATTCCACTCATAGACCGCCGTGGAAACATCAAGACCCTCGTAGCACTGAAGACGGATCAGCCGCGTGCCCAGCAGCTGCGCCAGCACCTTGGCGATCTCGGTCTTACCGACGCCGGCCTCGCCTTCAAGGAGCAGCGGCTTGTTCAGCTTGAGCCCAAGATACACCGCCGTCGCCAGTGAGCGATCGGCGACATAGGCGCGCGTCGTCAATGCGGCTTGCAGCTCGTCGATCGATGAGAAGGTTGGCAACACAGGCATAGCATGTCCCTTCCAGGTACGGACGCCACAGCGCGCCCGGCGCATCTTTCTTTATCGTACCACGATCGATGAAACAGCCGGGCCACAGACCGATCGTCACCGAACCACAACCAGCACTGAAACCACCAGCATCTATGCTGGGAACTACAGAACTAGACTTTCATCCGATCGCTTGCAGCAACGGTGCCAAGCTTTCTCGCGCCCCAAGCACGGCACGCTCCACCAGCTTTTCAACGACCTGTGCCCGCGCGTTGAATCCCAGCGATCGGCTGATCAGCATGATTGGAAGCGCCACGCAGCCACAGCCTGAGCGTATGTCACCATTTTGTCACCACCCTGGAACCGGGATGTTACCCCGTAGGAGAGCATATGTCGATTGTGCTTGAACATCTGAGCAAGCGCTACGAAGGTCATCCAGTTGTTAATAACACCTCACTAGAGATCGCCAATGGCGAGTTCTTCGTGCTGCTCGGGCCGAGCGGTAGCGGCAAGAGCACGGTGCTGCGGATGATCGCCGGGCTGACGGGGATCGACCAGGGCCGCGTGCTGCTCAATGGCCGCGACGTTACGCATCTCCCGCCGCAGCAGCGCAACGTCGGCTTTGTGTTTCAGCAGTACGCGCTGTTTCGGCACATGACTGTCGCCGACAACATCGAGTTTGCGCTGCGCATCCGCAAAGTTGCCGCCGCCGAGCGTCGCCGCAAGCGCGACGAGCTGCTGGATCTGGTTGGCCTGGCCGGCCTCGGCAGTCGCATGCCGCACCAGCTTTCGGGCGGACAGCAGCAGCGCGTGGCCCTGGCGCGGGCGCTAGCTCACCAGCCGGCGGTGCTGCTGCTCGACGAGCCGTTCGGCGCGCTGGATGCCAAGATTCGCACCGAGCTGCGCCGGACGCTGCGGCAGATCCAGCAGGAGCTGGGCACCACCACGATCTTTGTCACCCACGACCAAGAGGAGGCTTTCGAGCTTGCCGATCGGCTGGGCGTGATGAACGTGGGGCGTTTGCTGGAAGTCGGGCCGCCGACCGAGCTGTACCAGCGGCCTCAGACCGAGTTCGTGGCGACCTTTTTGGGCACAGCCAATCTGCTGCTTGGCGAGTGCACCGCCGAGGGGGTGCGCGTGGGGCCGCTGCAATTTCCGCTTGAGACCGAGGCCCAACAGGTCAGCACACCGCAGCGGGTGCAGGTGCTTTTCCGGCCCGAGGATGTTGCGCTGCTGCCGACGTCACAGCCGCCCACAGGCGCAACCCTAGGCCAGGCGGAGATCGAGCAGATCACCTTTGTCGGCTCGTTCGAGCGGCTGCGACTGCGGCTGCCACCGCTGCCCGGCGTTCGTCCGCTGGCCCCGGCAGCGCCGTTCGGCAGCGACACGATTCTGGTCGAGGCGGCGCGCACGCAAGATCAGGCGCGCACCTTGCCGCTGGCAGCCGGCGATCAGGTCTGGGTTGGTGTGCGGCGTATTCACGCACTGACGCATCCCGGCCTGAACATGCTGATCGTCACCGACGAGGCGACCACGGCATCGCCGGCGCTGTCGATGGGCGGTCAGCTGGCACGCATGGCTCACGCCCGCACCACGCTGCTGGGCTACGGCAAGAACACCGCCAGCTTGCAGCAGCAGCTTCAGACCGCCCGCGAGCAGCTAGGCAGCGGCCTGCCCGCGCTCGACACGATCACTGCGACCGAGCCGCCCGCGATCGCCGTGACCCGCGTGACCGAGCGCGAGCCCTACGATCTGGTGATCCTGGGCGTCACCAACCAGCCCGACGTTGAGCTGGCCGAGCAGATCCTTCAGTCGGGCGAACATCATCTGCTGCTGGTGCCGCGCCCACAGCCCACGCCAACCCGCCTGCTGATCTGCGTCGCCAGCGGCGAGCCCGGCAAAGAAGATGTGCTCTTCGCCGGTCGTCTGGCGCGGCATCTGGGAGCCGAGGCAACGCTGCTCTCGGTCGTGCCGCCGGGCGACAACCACGCGCAGGATTGCGAGCGCGCCGAGCGCTTCCTGACGGCAGGTGCCAGAACACTGGCGACGCTGGGCATCACCGCTCAGACGACGATCCGGGCCGGCCAAGTTCGCGACGAGATCCTCGCCGAGATGCGCGAGGGCGGCTACGATCTGCTGGTGCTTGGCTCGCCGCTCAGCAGCCGTGACGGACGCGCCGCACTGGTCGGCGTGGTAGGCCAACTCCTGAGCCAGGCAACCGAACATCCCGTGCTGATCGTCCGCTCGCGCTATGCGTCGGCGGCAGCGCGTGTTTCTACATCCAACCGCGCAACTAAGTTAGAGGAGATCCTCCGATGAGCAAACGTATCACCACACTTCTGCTGATGTTGATCCTGTCGAGCATACTGGTAGCCTGTGGCGGTGGAGCCGGCACCGACAGCACCGGCACCGAGCCCCAGGCCAGCACTGCCGCCAGCGCCGCACCCGAGGCCAGCGCCAGCGCCGCACCTGCCGCAAGCTCTGCCGGAACAGATGCTTCCTCCGCGCCAGCA
>JAFAYS010000952.1 GCA_019240175.1 Chloroflexota bacterium
CGCTGCGCTATCTCAGCAAGCCCACAACTCGCCTGCGCGTCGTCGGCATCGGGCCGGGCGAGCCGCAGGAGTGGACGACCTACGACGGCCCGTTCGCCAGCCACTACGACCAGGCGCGCATCACCCGCATCACCGATCCCGATACGATTTGGGCCACGCTGGCTCAGCGCGCGATCAGCTCATACGCCGAGATCGAGCAGCGCAGCGGCGTGAGCTTTCATTATCCGGTCGGCCATCTGCGCATCGATCCGGGCGCTGCCAGCGAAGCTGAACTGTTCACGGCAGCCGAAACAATCGGGCGAAAGCTCAACGCGCCGGTTGAGCGTCTCGATCACGATCGGCTCCGCAGCCAGTTTGCCTACCTGAATATTCCCGCCGGTGCCGAGGGCTTGTACGAGCGCGGCGGTGCCGGGTTTATCAATCCGCGCGCGCTGGTCGCGGCTCAGCTCACGATCGCGGCGGCGCAAGGAGCAGCGCTGGTGCGCGAGGCAGTCAGCGGCTGGCGTCGCGTCGATCACGGCTATCAGCTGACAACGGGCGGCCAGACGATCCACGCCGATCGTCTGCTGATCTGCACGCATGGCTACACCAACCAGCTGCTGGCGGATAGCCTGGGCCAGCGCCTGGATTTGGTCAACATGGCGCACAGTACGGTGTACGCCGAAGTGAGCGGCGATCAGGCCCAGCAATTAGCCGCGATGCCCTCGGTAATCTGGCCGCTCCAAGGCCACGCCGTGCTGGATTCGGTCTACACGACGCCGGCCATGCCCTACCCTGACGGACGCTCGTACCTCAAGATTGGCGGGCCGCTGTTTACGCATCCGCTGCTGGAAACGTCCGATGCCATCCGCGAATGGTTCCAAAGCCCCGGCAACCCGATCGAGATCCAGGCGCTGAGCGAGGTGCTGCTCGATCTGATGCCCGATCTGCACGTGAGCGGCTGGCGGTCGAAGCCCTGCATGAACACGTATACCGCGCATGGCTACCCGTATGTCGATCGGCTCGATGACGGCGTGTTCGTGTGTACGGGCGGCTGCGGCTCGGCGGCAAAGTCGTCGGATGAGATCGGACGTATGGGCGCGCTGCTGGCCCAGCATGGCCGCTGGCTGTACGATCTGCCGGCCAGCAGCTTTCGCGCGGTGACCAGCTAGTCTTCTAAACCGAGACCTTTCTTCATAAAATCGCCGGACATGCGGATCGAGCGCTGGCGGGGCAGAATCCTGGTCTGGAAAAAAAGCAGCAGCTTGGTCGTCAGCCCGACGATCACCCAGTGCCGCTTGCCCAGCGCCGCCAGCGCTTCCCGCGCCACACGTCGCGGGTGCATCATCAGCGCCTTCGGGAATTGCTCCATGCCCGTCGGCTGCGTGCTCATCAGCGGCGCGGGAATCACCAGTACATCCACCTGCGCCTGGCGCAGCTCGTACCACAGCGCCTCGCCGAGCGTCAGCTGATACGCTTTGTTGGCCGAGTAGCCCGCCGTGTAGGGCGACGAGACCAGCCCCGCGCCCGATCCGACCACAATCATGCCGCCCCGGCGCTGTGCACGCATCCGGCGTCCAAAGTGATGGACCAGCGTCATATAGGCCCGCGCGTTGATGTCGAGCATCTGCTGGTGCGTCGACAGGTCGGAGTCGAGAAACGGCACAGGATTTTTTGGCGTAAAGAAGTGATTGCAGATCAGCAGATGGACATCCAGCGGATCGGTGATCGCCGCTAGCTCGGCCAGGAAGTCGCGCCCGCCCAGATCCAGGACCACCGGCGTGACCTGCACGGAGTACGTGCTGCGGATCTGCTCGGCGGTGGCGTGCAGTTCGGTCTCCAAAATATCGATCAACACCAGATTCAGCCCACGGGCGGCCAGCTCGTGGGCGAATTGCGCGCCAAGTCCCTGCGCGCGGGCTGCTCCGGTGATCACGGCCCACGGTCCATAGCGAGTGGTGAATGCGGACGTCATCTGTGTTGTCCTTGTGCTTGCTCGAATACGCGGCTGGGAACGGCGTGTCGGTTTGAACGATGCCACCGACGATCGTCCAGTGGCCCCTGAAGCGATTGTAGCCGAAGGTTTGTAAAGGCACAATCCGCGAAGCGCAGCGTGCTAACGGTCATAGCAGCGCCTGCCCATACTCCTACAGTCCAGTAGTTGATCACAACTTGGTTAGCCCGCCGGTAGTGCTGAGGGCCTACTGCCGCGCGTTGACACAGGTCTGGCTTGCCATCATGATTCAGGTCGCATATCTGCATACGCTAGAAAGCTTGATCAGCCCATGCTACACGCCCCAAAGCCGCGACCGATTGCGCTGAGAGCCATCCCGGCTGCACCTCATTAACCGGCCTCAAGCTACGATACTGCTTTATCATGCCGCGCTGCTGTGGCACTATCTCAATGTCGCGATACACCTTAGCCTAAAGGATCTGCAATGTTGTATACCCGATCTACCTCCACTCACCGCATCCAGGCGCTGCTGGGGCTCTGCCTGTTCGGCCTGTTGCTGAGCGGCTGTAGCGGGACCGCCGCGCCGGCGGTTTCCGCGCTTGCACCGGCGCAGGCGCGCGTCCAGCTGTCATGGCTGCATACGATCGAATGGGCCGGCTTCTATGCCGCCGAGGAGCACGGCTACTACAAAGATCAGGCGCTGACCGTGGACCTGCTGGTTGGCGGCGAGGATGCGCAGGGCAACTATATCGATCCGATCCAGGTGGTGCTGGATGGTCGCGCGGATTTCGGCGTGGTTGGCGGTGGCCATCTGATCAAGGCGCGCGCCAATGGAGCGCCGCTGGTAGCCATCGCTTCGAGCTATCAGCGCCATCCGCTCGCGTTTACCTCGCTGGCCGAGAAGCAGATCGCCACGCCGCAGGACCTGATCGGTAAGACGGTGCAGATCGCGCCCGACAGCCGTATGCTCTTAGACGCCATGCTGACGGCGACCGGCGTCGATGCCTCGCAGGTCAAGATCGAAGATCGCACCGATTTCTCGATCGCGCCGCTGCTCAACGGCGACGCCGACGTGATCGACTCGTTCATCACCAATGAGGCCGTCAGCCTGAAGCTGGCGGGTCACGACTTCAACGCGCTGATGCCGGTTGATTACGGCGTCGAAGAATATCCCAATGTGATCTTCACTAGCGAGCAGATGATCGCCGCGCATCCCGATGTTGTCGAGCGCTTTCTGCGCGGCACGTTCCAGGGCATAGAAAAGGCGATCGCCGACCCGCAGCAGGTCGCTCCGCTGGCAGTGCGCCGCGACCCGTCGCTGGATCTGGCCAAAGAAACCGAGGCCTTGTTCCAGTCGGTGCCGCTACTGAAGCCCTCGGGCAGCCAGCCGGGCATGATGACCGCCAAGACCTGGCAGGCGAGCTATCAGATCTTACACGATCAGGGCGTGCTCAAGCAGCCGGTTGACGTGCAGAGCGTGTACACATTGGCCTTTCTCGACAAGATCTACACCAAATAATGTACTCCCGTTAGGATGATGCATGAACCTTGTCTCGCCCGCCCCCGAATTTGAGCGAAACATTCCCTTCTGGCACCAGCTGCGCTGGCGTCTGATGTTTGGCTTTGTGGTTCTGGCAACCATTCCGCTGTTGACGGCGATGATCTTCGCGCTGATCAAAATGCGCACCCAGACCGAGCACCAGGTGATCGACCAGCTTGAGTCGGTCGTCGAGCTAAAGAACGATCAGATCACCCGCTGGCTCGACGCCAATGCCCTGGTGATCGACGGCTTTCTTAGCGATGCCAACCACCGCGCCGAGCTGGTTGACTTGACAGTCTCAGCCCAGAACAATGTCGCGGATCAAGCGCATATCAACCAGGAGTTGCGCAATCTTGCTCAGCTCCACGCCGAATTGGACGGTAGTCATTTCCATACATTCTTTCTGTATAACCGCGCCGGCAAAATTATTGCCGCCTCCGATCCGGCGGATCTCGGCAAAGTAGTGGTGAATCAGCCGTATTTCACCAGCAGCCTGGGCCAGCCGTTTGTGCAGCCGCCCTACTACGCTGTAGGTAGCGGCGCGCTGACCATGATCATGACCCGCCCGCTGCGCGATCAGCAGGGAGAAACCTCGGGCGTGCTGGCCGGACAGGTAAACCTTGACGCGCTCGGCCAGATTATGCTTGAGCGCACCGGCCTGGGTGTGAGCGGCGAGACCTATCTCGTCAGCCAGGAAAACAACTATCTCGTGACGCCCAGTCGCTACGCGGGCTATGCGCTCAACCGGGCCTATCACAGCGCGGGCATCGATCGTGGGCTGGCGGGCGGGCAGGGCGTGGCAACCTACCCCGATTATCGCACGCCGCCGGTTTCCGTGATCGGCTCGTACCGCTGGATACCGGCGCTGAACGCGGCTTTGCTGGCCGAAATTGATGAGAGCGAGGCGCAGGATCTATTCACGGAAACTGCCACGCTCAGTCTGGCCTTGACGGCTGCCGCCGCGCTGATCGCCGCCTTGATCGGCTTGCTAGTGGCCACGCGCGTGTCGCAGCCAATTACGACGCTGGCCCAGGCTTCGCGCCGGATCTCAGCGGGCCAGCTAGATCAGCGCGTGACGATCAGCGATCGCGGCGAGATCGGTGTGCTGGCGACCGCGTTCAATGGGATGACAGCGCGGCTGCAGCAGACGCTGGAAGGGCTGGAAACGCGGGTTGCCGAGCGCACCGCCGATCTTCAGCGTGCGAACCAGGAGGCCGAGCGCGCCGTTGCTGAGCTGAGCGAGTCGCTGCGTCAGCGTGAGCTGCTGAGCGCGACGGTGCGTGAGCTGGCGACGCCGGTGGTGCCGGTGCTGGACGGGATTCTGGTGATGCCGGTGATCGGCGTGATCGACTCGGAGCGTGTGGCGCTGCTGCTGGAGTCGCTGCTGACGGCGATCGAGCGCCATCGCGCCCAGGTGATTATTATCGATGTTACGGGCGTGCCGGTGGTGGATACGCAGGTCGCGCAGGTGCTGATCCACGCCACCGACGCGGCCAGGCTGCTGGGCGCGCTGCCGATTCTAGTCGGGATTCGGCCTGAGCTGGCGCAAACACTGGTGGGCCTGGGCATCTCGCTCAACGGCCTGGTCACGCACGCGGATCTCCAGAATGGCGTGCGCTATGCCCTGGAGCGGACGCGATCACAGCTGGCAGAGTGATCGCGTAGGCAGGAACACAACTCAAACGACGCCAGATACAGCGTATCCAAAGGAGTCCGGTCGTGAACTCGTGCGCGCCGTGCTCCTTTTTGTCTTTGGTCCGCTCGACAAGTGCCCGCTTCTCTCGTACACTTGCGACCTGCGCACCAGGGAGTGGAGGATCTTCATGGCAGATAACCAGCTACAGTATGCGACGTTATGCCCGATGTTTGAGGAATTGCGAGGCACGCGCATTGTGCTTCGTCCATATACGCTTGCCGACGCTGAGGCGCGCTACCAGGCCAATGACGAGTCACGCGACCATCTGCGTCCGTGGGAGCCAGAGCAGGCCGACGCCTTCCACACGCTTGATGAAACGCGTGACTGGATTATTCGTGCGTCGGCCAATTGGCTGCTGCGGAAACGGTTTTCGATGGGCATGTGGCATCTGGAAACCCAACGCTATTTAGGCGGACTTGGCCTCCATCCACGCGAGCCGGATGGCTGGGCTATTCCCGCATTTTCGATCGGCTACTGGGTCCGCGTTTCGGAGCAAGGCCACGGCTACGTCACCGAGGCGGTCCGGCTGCTCACAACCTATGTTTTCACGAGCCTCGGAGCACAGCGCATTGAAATTACCTGTGATGCGCGCAATACACGTAGTATCGCGGTGGCCGAGCGTGTCGGCTTCGTGCAAGAAGGACGCCTGCGCAATGTATGGCGCTATGCAGATGGGACGCTGGCCGATGAATTGGTCTATGCGCTGACTCCCGCCGATGCATGGAAATAATCATGCAAGGCCGAGCAGCAAACAAGGCAACAGAACTATATCAAGCCTCATCGTATGAGACTCTGTGGGTAAGCCAGATCAACAACAGAAGGTTTTCTGTTTCGCACGGCTCAGGCGGCTGAT
>JAFAYS010001025.1 GCA_019240175.1 Chloroflexota bacterium
TTTTTCGATGTAGAGAGAGGCACCTAGTGTCCACCAAAGCTCCTACCGTCCAGAAAAATAACTACATTCTCAAAGTCAAAGGTCTCAAGACCTATTTTTATACCGAAGAGGGTGTGGTCAAGGCTGTCGATGGCGTTGACTTCACGCTGAAGCCCGGCGAAGTGCTCGGGATCGTCGGCGAGTCCGGCTGCGGCAAGTCTGTGACCTCGATGTCGCTGCTGCGCCTGATTAGCACGCCCGGCGAGATCGTCGAGGGCGAGATCATGTTCGGCGAAGACGATCTGCTCGATCTTTCCGAAGAAGAGATGCGCAACATTCGCGGCAACCGCATCTCGATGATCTTTCAGCAGCCGACGACTGCGCTCAATCCGGTGTTTACGGTGGGCGATCAGATCAAGGAAGCGCTCAAAGTGCACAAGGGTCTCGACGAGGGCGAGGCCGATAAGCGCTGTGAGCAGCTGCTGGCGCTGGTCGGTATCGCCGATCCGCGTCGCCGTATGTCGACCTACCCGCACCAGATGTCGGGCGGCATGTGCCAGCGCGTGATGATCGCGATGGGCCTGGCCTGTAATCCTGAGCTGCTGATCGCCGACGAGCCGACCACAGCGCTCGATGTGACAATCCAGGCGCAGATCCTGGACTTGATGCGCGATCTGCGCGAGAAGATCAACACCGCGATTATTCTGATCACGCACGACCTGGGCGTTGTCGCCGAGATGGTCGACAATGTGCTGGTGATGTACGCCGGCAAGGTCGTGGAGTACGCGCCGGTCAAAGAGCTGTTTGCCGCGCCCAAGCATCCCTACACCCAGGGCTTGATCGCGTCGATCCCGGTGCTCGGCGTGGTCAAAGACGAGCTTGATACGATCTCGGGCACCGTTCCTAGCCTGCTCAATCTGCCGGCGGGCTGCCGCTTTGCGAGCCGCTGCCCCTACCGCATGGAGCGCTGCGATCAGGAAGAGCCGCCGCTGATCAAGCTTGAGGGCAATCGTCTGGTTCGTTGCTGGCTGTACTAATGGTTGGAGAGTAGCATGACCCAAATATATTCAACAAGCGAAGCCAGCCAGAGCCCCAACAGCGCGCGCCGCAACGATGATCTGCTGGTTGTCGAAGATCTCAAGAAGTATTTTCCGGTCAAAGGCGGTATTCTACGCCGCACGGTCGCGCAGGTTAAGGCCGTCGACGGCGTGAGCTTTACGATCAAGCGCGGCGAGACGCTCGGCCTGGTGGGCGAGTCCGGCTGTGGCAAGAGCACGACTGGCCGAACTGTGCTGCGGCTGCTCAATGCCACCGAGGGCAAGGTCAACTTCGAGGGCAAAGATGTCCTCAAGGCCAGCAACCGCGAGATGAAGGCGCTGCGCCGTGACATGCAGATCGTTTTTCAAGATCCGTACGCATCGCTCGATCCGCGTATTATCGTGGGCGAGAGCATCGCGGAGGGCTTGAAGATCCACGGCATCGGCAATGCGAGCGAGCAGCGGGATCGCGTGCGTGAGGTGATGCTCAAAGTTGGTCTGCGGCCTGAGCTGACACGGCGCTTTCCGCACGAGTTTTCCGGCGGCCAGCGCCAGCGCATCGGTATTGCCCGCGCGCTGATCATGGAGCCCAAGCTGATCGTGTGTGACGAGCCGGTGTCGGCGCTTGACGTGTCGATCCAGTCACAGGTGCTCAACCTGCTCAAGCAGCTTCAGCGTGAGCTGGGCCTGACCTACCTGTTCATCGCGCATAACCTGAGCGTGGTGGAGCATATCAGCGACCGCGTGGGCGTGATGTATCTCGGCAAGATGGCCGAGCTCGCTACTCGCGATGAGTTGTTCCGCAACCCGATGCATCCCTACACCAAGGCGCTGATGTCGGCGATTCCGATCCCCGATCCTACGGTGCGGCGTGAGCGCATTATTTTGCAGGGCGACGTGCCCAGCCCGCTCAATCCGCCCTCAGGCTGCCGCTTCCACCCGCGCTGCTGGCTGGCCAAAGAGATCTGCAAAGAGGTCGATCCGCCGTTCGAAGAAAAAGTGCCGGCCCACTGGGTCGCGTGCCACTTCGCGGGCGAGTTCTAAGCGCGCACCATCGCTGCTGGCATCAGGCTTTAGCCAATCGACAAGCATCAGCTCTACGCTCAGCGCGTGGGGCTGATGACTTTAAGCGGTGGGCGAGCCCGGCGGTTATCTGGTATCATGCTTGCCGAAGTTTGGTCTTTGGAAAGGACATCTCTGGTTGATTGTTCGCCTGAGCATCATCGCATTGCTTTGTATGGCTCTGCTCGGTTGTTCGCTGCAAGCCGCACCATCGCCACCGCCCGCTGCCAGCGCGAGTGCAGCTCCCGTCGCCAGCCCGACAGTTCCCGCCGCCGCGCCGACGCCCGCAGAGACCGAAGCGCCCACGGCCTGGACGATTGGCCTGCTGGACGAGCCAGCCAACCTGCTGCCCTTCTCGGTCGATGGCCGCGCCGCCGCGCCGATTGTTGAAGCGATGTTTCCCGCGCCGGTTCTCGGCCTCAACTACACATATACCACCACCGGAGTTCTCGAAGCCCTGCCCACGCTCGAAAACGGCGGCGTCCAGCTGATCTCGACGACCGGCTTTCTCGACGCGACCGGCCAGTTCACGGTTACCGAGACCAGCCAGCCCACTACCACGCAGCAGCTCGTCGCGACCTACCGCTGGAATCCCGCGCTGCGCTGGGCCGACGACACGCCGCTGACCGCCGCCGACTCGGTCTTTTCATACGATCTGTTTGCGCAGGTGCAGGCCTCGCAGGAGGCGCAGATCGCGCGGTCGGTGATCGAGCGCTACGAGCTGGTGGACGAGTACACAACGCGGGCGGTGCTCAAGCCGGGCCGCATCGATCCGAGCTACCTGATCAGCGCCTGGCCGCCGCTGCCGCGCCATCGCCTTCAGGAGTTGCCGCCGGAGGAAGCTCTGGATCAGTTTGCCGAGCAGCCGCTGGGCTATGGTCCGTTCACCTTTCAGGAGCGGCAGCCCGGCGAGCAGATCGTGCTTGAGCGCAATCAGTATTGGCCGAATCAGGCGAATCTGCCGCAGCAGCTGGTCTTCCGCTTCTTCCCCACCGCCGAAGAATTGCGCGGCGCGGTAGCCAACGGTACCGTGGATGTGGGGACGGTGGAGCGCATCCCGCAAGAGCTGTTTGCGTATCTCGATCAAGATCAGCAGAGCGGCGCGGCGAACGTGACCTATCTGCCCGGCCCGGTTCACGAGCATCTCGATCTCAACCTGAACGACGAGCGTTTGCAAGATCCGCGTGTTCGTCAAGCCTTGGCGCATGCGATCGATCGCCAGGGCATGATCGATGCGCTGTTTGGCTCAAAGGTCAAGCCGCTGTCGAGCTGGATCTTGCCTGAGCAGCGTGCGTTCTACGCCGGCGACGAGCAGCTGACGCGCTATCCCTTCGATCCGGGCCGCGCCAACACGCTGCTTGATGAGGCAGGCCTGACCGACAAGAATGGCGACGGCGTGCGTGAGCTGGCCAGCGGACAGCCTTTCACCATGACGCTGCTGACGACCGACACGCCCCAGCGCGCGGCCATGGCTGAGCGTATCGCGGAGAATCTCAGAACGGTCGGTCTGCAAGCCGAGCCTGAGCTTCAGCCGGTCGATCAGTTTTATAGCCCCACCGGGCCGCTCTATCGCCGGACGTTTCAGCTGGCGCTCTTCGCCTGGATCGCCGGCGCTGATCCCGGTGGCCTGCCGCTGTGGAGCTGTAACGCGGTTCCGCTACAGGAGAACGGCTTTACGGGCAATAATTTCAGCGGCTGGTGCTTCGAGGCCGCCGAGTGGCCCCTGCGTCGCGCCAACTCGACGCTGGACCAGCGCACGCGCGCCCAGGATTATCTCAAGCATCAGCAGCTGTGGACGCAAGAGGTGCCAGTGATCCCGCTCTTCCAGCGGCCACTCGCCGCGCTGGTTCGCCCGCGCGTCCAGGGAGTCAAGCCCGATCCGCTCGCGCCGATCACCTGGAATATCGATCAGTGGACGGGCGCTCAGTAGGTGTAGATTTGGGCCTCGCCGTGACCAGTTTCACAGTGAGACCCATTCAACGAAAGCTCATCGCATGAAGCCATTGCTCCCACGAATCATAACGACCATCCTGCGCTGGCTGCCTGCCGTCGTCTGGATGGTCGTGATCTTTTGGTTTTCGTCGCAGCCGGATCTGCCGCGTCCGGCCAACAATCTACTGAATTTAATCGTAAGAAAAACAGCGCATTTCACCGTGTTTGGTGTGCTTGCGCTGCTTTATCTCAGGGCGATTGGTGATTGGCGTAAACGCTGGCTGGCGCTGCTCTTAGCGGTTCTATATGCGATCAGCGACGAATACCACCAATCCTGGACGCCATTGCGTCATCCCGCCTGGACCGATGTCGTGATTGACTCGGCGGGCGCTTTCACGGCGCTCTGGATCTGGCCAGTGCTACGCCGATCAGCTATTGCAGGAACAACTCGAAGTTCGGCTGGCGATCGCGGCCAAACAGGTGCCGGAACGCACGTTTGAGACCGTCGGCTGCTTCTTCGCCAAGCCAAAAGCTGGCGAGAGCGCCAACGATGAGGCCAACAGCGCTACCAACTGCAGCGCCGAGAGCAAAAAGTAGGTACCGATCACGCGCATTGGCCCTCATGTACGGTGTTCCTTTACTGAACGACTACAACAGGCTGCGCTTGTTTCCACAGCCGTTCAAGCCGATAAAACTCCCGTTGTTCCGGTGAAAATACATGCACAATAATGTCGCT
>JAFAYS010001032.1 GCA_019240175.1 Chloroflexota bacterium
GTTCGCTTGTTCTTTATTCCGAGTACTGGCTCATCTCTTCATCAATGCTCTTGCGCAGCGACATCAGCTTTTGTGCGTAGTCACGCAGCGCGCGATCCTCGTCGGTCTGCGGCTCCCAGGCCGACACCGGCACCGGCTGCCCATCGCGATCCACTGCCACAAAAATGATGATGCAGTGCGTCGTCTGGCGCATGGTCCGGTCTTTGGGATCGCCTGAGCGCACGTCGACAGCGATATGCATGCTCGTCGTGCCGGTGTAGATCAGCCGCGCCTGCACTTCGACCAGATCGCCGATGTGGATCGGCTGGTAGAAACGAATGCCGCCGACATACACGGTCACACAGTAGCGCCCGCTCCAGCCCACCGCGCAGGTGTAGGCCGCCTGATCGATCCACTTCATCACGGTGCCGCCGTGAACTTTGCCGCCAAAATTAACTTCGGTCGGCTCGGCTAGAAAGCGCAGCGTGATCTCTCGCTGTGGCTCGGCTATTGTCATACATCACCTTCTCGTTATCAGTCTGATCGCCGATTCTACACCACGGCGAAAGCTATGCAATCAAAAAGCGACAGATGGTGCTCTGTCGCTTTAGAAAAGCTGTTGATTGACAAGAAATTGGTCTGTAGGGGCGTGATAAATCACGCCCTGAAAATCCTGGTTTAGGAGTCAGCGGCTGGCGTAGCGCTCGCCGCTGGCTGATATGCCGCCTGGATTGCCTGGGTGAACTCAGCCGGCAGAAAGATGCCGCGCACAAGCTCGCCGGAGCCTAGCCAGTACATGCGGCTGCTTGAGGTGCCGTCCTTGAAGCGAAATTCCAGAAAATAGCTCTGGCCCGCATCGTCAACCGGCTCGCGATTCTGATCGACAGGCGCGGCCAGAATTTGCTCGACCAGCTGGCTAACCTGCTGTGTGTCGGTGATCGCCGCTAGCTCGGTGGTGCCGTCGTCGGTGCTGACGATACCAATCGATTGGATTTTGTCTCGTAGATCCAGCAGATCGCTGCCGAGCTTGGCGTTGGGGTTGGTGTCGGCCTCATACATCACCAGCGCGCCGTCGCGTGTGGCCGCCAGCCGAAACTCCGGCGCGTAGCCCTGCACGGTGTAGATCGGCGTGTCGCGATCGAGAAATGCCGTGTCGCCGTCTTTGGTCTGATAGCCGGGCTCGTGAACATTCTCCGAGACCTTGAACTGGGCCTTGGCGAACTCAGGGCCAAGATCGGCCTTGTCGAGCGAGCGCCCGCTGCCGGGACGGACGGCGTTGTAGGTGATGCCGTTGAGCTTGATAAAATCAACCCAGTTGATCATGATGGTAGGTTTGTTGACGATCGGATTAGATTCGGCGTTCAAATCCTGAAACGACGAGCAGCTGGTCAGCAGCGCAAGCACTGCGGTGATGATCGCAAGACGGTGCATAAATATGCCTCCTTCAGGGGCGTAACGTTGATTGCACGAAGTTGCACTGCCTCAGACGCCACACCCGCCGCGATCGTTCCCGCTAATTCTGCCACACAAAAACGACGAGCACTGCGGCCCGTCGTTCGTGCGTTGATGCTGTATTTAGCGACCGTAGCGCCAGCGGTAGTAGTGCTGCCCGACGTTGCCCGACTCGACGCGGAAGGCCGCATCGTTGGTGGGCGTGTAGGTCAGGATGCGTCGCTCGAAGATCTGGACCATCACCGATCGCTCGACGCCGCCAACTTTGGCTTTGACCCAGTACGCGCCGCTGACGGGAGCGCCGAAGACAAAGAGCCGTCCCAGCGAGCCGCTCTGCTCGTCCATGAACTTGACGAAGGCCGAGGGCACGCCCTGCTTGTTTTCGACCAGCGCCACAAAGGTCGCGGGGTCGTTGCGGTAGGGATCGTAGCCGCTGATCTTGCCGTCAGGATTGAAGAAGCCGGTCACGGGATTGCCGACGCGATCGCCTGCGCCTTCGCGGGTAAAGACCTTGGCCAGATCGGCGTAGGTGGGGAAGGTGTTGTCAGGATCGCCGACCGCCGGAATATTGGCGGGCTTGCGATCTTCGTACTGCGCGTCGCCGATCTGCATCTTGCCGGTCATCAGCTCGATTGGCAGCAGGCCATTGGTCACGAACCACAGCTCGTTGCGGTTGGCGTTGGGATTGTTGATCTCCATGCGCGCCTTGTCGAAGTACTGCACCAGCCGGCGGCTATTTGGTGATTGCTGGTAGTCTTCCACCAGGCCCGCGCTGTTTGGCTGCGGCCCCCACAGCCACGAGCGACTTGATTTGCCGGCGGCAACGGCGGCATCCGTGCGATTCCAGACTGAATTAAAGGCATTGTCGGCGAATGCGCCGGCAGCTTTGGCGTTTGGAACGATACTTGTCAGTAATCCAACGATCAACAACAGGGTCATTACGATCTTGTTCATGATTATTTGTTCCTTTGAGCGCTAGGTGGTTGTTTTTTGTTGTGACCGAATAGTACTTACTTGTCGTAGATTGCGGAATACAATTGGCCTGAAAAAGCTATCGTTAATCAATCACGAATCTGATAGCCGGGCAGGCGATTGAACCAAATTTCCCTAACCCTGGTTAAAAAGAGTATCGATCCCTGAGCGGTTCGTGCTATACTGGAAATGGCTGATCGCCCCTAGAAAGAAGGAATTTCCATGCCTCAGTCATCCGGCTACCAGCGCAAGCCGCCGTGGCTCCAGAAGAAGATCGAACGCAGCGCTGAGACCCGCGAGGTCAAGCATCTCCTCCGTGATCTGGGCCTGAACACCGTTTGTGAAGAGGCCAGCTGTCCCAACCTCAGCGAATGTTTTGGGCGTGGCACCGCAACCTTTATGATCGGCGGCGATCGCTGTACCCGGCGCTGCCACTACTGCGATGTGACCACTGGCCGTCCGCTGGCGCTCGACCCGACTGAGCCGCGCCGCGTTGCCGAGGCCGCCCGCCGCCTCAATCTAAAGTATGTGGTGGTAACGGCGGTTGCGCGCGATGATGTGAAAGACGGCGGCGCTGCTCACTTTGCCGCCACGATCCGCAATCTGCGCCAGGCGCTGCCGGCCTCGCAGATCGAGGTTTTGATCCCCGATTTCAAAGGCCAGCTGCCAGCCTTGCAGACCGTGCTCGACGCGCGGCCCGACGTGCTCAACCATAACATCGAGACGGTGCGCCGGATCTTCGACGCGGTGCGGCCTCAAGGCGACTACGACCGC
>JAFAYS010001223.1 GCA_019240175.1 Chloroflexota bacterium
CCAGAACATCGTCAAGAAGCAGCTGGCGCTGCCCAGAATCGCCACGGGCAGCATGTGCAGCGCCATGCGTAGGCTCAGCGCGGTCATGTTCACGCCCTGTTGGTCGAAGAGCGTCACATTGGCGATCCGGCACAGCGTCTCGGCCAGCGCCAGCCCGATGATCCAGGCGACCACGATCATCGTCAGCGTTTCCAGGCCGGCACGGCGCATCAGTTGGCCGCGTGTCAGGCCCAGCGCCAGCAGCACGCCGAACTCGCCCGTGCGGCGGATGATATACACATAGTTGAGCAGGCCAACCGCCAGCGAGAGCACCGTGACGATCGTCAGGATCAGCACGATCAGGATCGTGTTGAGGCTATTGGTAAAGTCGCCGATAAAGCCCTGCTGCGTGCCATAGCTGCGTACCACGAACTGCTCCTGCGGCAGTCGCTGGAGCTCGGCCTCTAGCGTGGGGTAGCCTGGCGTGATCGCGTCGGTCTTTTGCGGGAAGATCACCCAGCCGCTATCGGTATGCGAGTCTTGATGCGTCGGGCTGGTGTGCGCCAGGTATTCGCGGCTGATGATGCTCATCGGTGCCGGCCCGTCGATCAGACCGACCAGCACAAACGGCTCGTTGAGCTGCTCGTACTGCGTGTTGGTGTCGATCTTGTCGCCGATCTTGAGCTGGCGGCGCTGGGCGATCGGCGCGTACATGGCGATCTCGGCGCTGTATGGTGAGGGCAAGCGTCCGGCGCTGAGCTGATTGCCTAGATGCCCGAGCACGGGCTGCATATCCGAGGCTGTCAGGCCCAGCACGTTGGTCGCGCCGGGCGTTTCGCCGACCAGCGACGGCCAGGTGGTCCACTGCAAGGATACCGGATACATCGCCGTGTAGCCTTTGAGCTGGCGCAGCCGCCCGCTGTCGAGCGTGTTGTAGCCTTCGCGACCATTCGGCCAGACCAGCGCGACCTGGTTGAAAAAGCCCAGCACTTTCGTCGGCGAGGTCGTGATCTCGTCGACGATCACCACCGGCAGGGCCACGTCGAAAAAGGAAAGGACGAGGATTGACATAACTGGCGCGATGCGCCGATGATTGCGCCGGTAGTAAAGGCCCAACGAGAGCGGGTTACGCGTGCGGCCTGGCTTGGCAACGTTGTAGGAGAGATTCGCGGCTCCACTTTTCGCCATATACTCTGATCCTAAATAATGGGGTTTGTTCTCGGCTCCATGCGCGACCGGGCGCTACGCTTGCGCGCCTGCGTTGGCTGTCGAAGTGCGCGGCGACACTGCGCGCTGCTGCGCTGCTTGCAGCGCCGAGCTTACGCGATCCTAAGCTGCGCGTAGGCTGCTCGTGCGTGGGTCCTGTATGATCGGGGATCAAACGCGAGGGAAAGGTAGCGTCCGTTCCGTGGGAAGCTGGCGGCGTGTATCGATGTCGTCATACGTGACTACGACTCCTTGTAGCAAGCGTGCGGGAAAGATCGTTGGGAAGACGATGATGCTAGATGGAACTACAAGACGTCAGTGGCATGTAGCCAGTATCATGCGCGCCGCTGATCACGGTCAGAGGATGGAAGATACTGTATGTCTACGCATATGCGCGGCGGTGATGCAAAGTTCGGCGAAGCGCTCAGACCCTAGAGGAAATACCTGTAGGCAGATGTATGAGGACGGTTGCGAAACTTTGAGCTGCCCCCAATGATCGAGTGTGGGTCGAGCAGTCGGCTCCAGTGAGGCTTGTTCATTGAGAAGATCCAGGGGATTACTGCTCGGAATTGGCTGATCGATGTCGATCTTCTCACTCATGCTCTGGAACTATGTAAGAAAATTATAAACGTAAAAATCTGAATATGCAAGCATCGCCTGCGCCGATTTCATCCTCTGCGGCATAAGTGTATACGGCCATCGTAGCCATAGTGCCTTGGTTCCTGGGCCGATCTCCCAACAGCACGCTTAAGCCGATCTCAGTTGCTCGTTTGTTGGGTAAAGCGTACAATTGTTCGTCATATAGTGCAAAGGAGAGCACGCGTGACCGCTATTGAACAAGCTCAGCAGCTGATTGACCGCCTGAACAGCACCAAGCCCAACCTGACGCAGATCCGCGCCATCGCCAAGGAGTGCGGCAAAAACCAGGAAGCCGCCGATTATCTGTGGCAGCATGGCGGCACCAGCGCGCGGCTGCTCTCCTTGCTGATTCTGGATCTGAAGGCGATCAATCCCGGCACCATTGAGCGCATGATCGCCGACATCGAGGCTGCCGAGCCGCAGGATCAGCGCCAGCTAAGCGACTGGCTGATCGCAAACGTGATCATGAAGAAAAGCGCGCTCAAGAACGCAGCCATGCAATGGCGCTCGGAGCCGTCGATCATCAAACAGCGCGTCTTCTGGTCGATGCAGGCGCGAACGATCAAGGCAGACAATCATGAGCTGAATGCGCAGCTGCTTGAAGCGCTGGAAACGGACATGGCCGGCGCGGACGAACGGGTTCAGGAGCCGATGAACTGGTGTGCCGCGCAAATCGGCATTGAAGATGAACAACTGCGCGGACGCTGCATGCAGCTTGGCGAGCGGTTGGGGCTGTATAAAGACTATCCGGTCTCGAAAGGCTGCACCTCGCCCTATCTGCCGATCTGGATCGAGGCTATGGTTGGCCGGCGCGAGCTGGATGCTGCAAACAATCTGTGATCCCAGTTGGCATCTGGCTGGGCGTGATCAGACGGTCACGCATCAGGCAATCAATGCCGGCGGCGCGCCCTCGCTCGTCAGGAGATTGCCGATCTCGGTGAGCGCGGGCAACGGCGGAGTCCCAGTCTAATCCGTGTTTGTGGAGCGGTTGAAGCGCTGCGCAGATACATCGACGTTAAGGTAAAATCGCCTTCTCGATCAGAGACCCGTTTGATCACGGTCCGTGAGGCATCCCGACTTGAAACTGACAACAACGCTGCGAGGTCGATGTATGCTCAAAGAAGGTGATGAAGCTGTTGCGTACCCCAGGATTTACCGGCGACTGCTCCTGGGAATTGTTTTTGCCTTGGGAATTGGCCTTCAGCTTTATCGGCTGACCTTTGTTACCTTATGGTCGGATGAATTTAGAGGTACGCTACAGCTGATCAGCTTCCCATGGTCTACCCTGGTTACTGGAAATTATTCTTGGGAGCTTAATCCACCCTTGTATTTCCTCAGCCTCAAGGCGTGGGTAACAGTGTTTGGAACAACTGAAACGGTGATGAGATTATTTTCCATTCTCCTGCACAGCGGCAGTCTCGTCACCATCTATGCGCTTGGTCAAAAAATAGGCAACTGGAAGGCCGGCCTGGCAGCGATGTCCGTGCTTGCCTTTCATCCGGTTTACATGACGTATGCAACGCAATTACGCATGTATCCCCTCTTAATATTGCTAACGCTGCTCGCGTTCTTATGCTTCTTCTCGTACACGCTGCACGCAACACATCATTCTGCATGGCTGCTTGGTTTAGGCCTCAGCCTCACACTTGCCCTCTACACACATTATTTTGGCGTGTTTGCCATCCTCGGGATCGGCATCCTTTCCACGCTCTACCTTGTTCTTACCGGCGACACCTACCAGCGGTACGTCCTGTTGCTAACAGCAGGTATCGTGATCTTGTGTGTTCCCGTTTTCTGGCTGGCCTTTCAGCAATCGCTTCAGTACGCGCACAAAGCCTTGGATCAGACCTATCCTCATCTGAGCGTGCCGGCAATTCTTGAGATGTTCTCAGGCAGTATGACGATTGATGTTGCGCTGACACGTATGATCCAGCTGATCTCGATCCTGTCGGTACTTGGGGGAGTCGTTGTACTTGTTCAGAATAACAAAAAGGTGCTGGCGCTGAGCCTCGTCAGTTTTATTGGCACAGCTTCGGTTCTGGCCATGGTGTTAAGTGCCAGATATCTCAACGTCGCCTCGCGTCATCTGCTCCACGTGTACCTGATGGCCTGGCTGGTATCGTCGCTGGCGTTGCTGCCAAGCCGGGACACGCTCTCAAGATATCTCAAGCTCCTAACCATCGCAGCGATCCTGATCAATGCAGTGGGTGGAGTATCCAGCACGCTTCAGCAATCCTATCATTCCCCAAATTGGAAACATATTGCACATGTCATGCGACAAGCGGCGCGACCAGAAGAGCCGATCGTTATTATGGGCTGGGATGCCGCACCAACTTCCTATTATCTGCACGCCGAATGGCTCAACAGCTATGACTTCGAAAAACACGTCCATGAGCAGCACGCGGCCAGCTATCTTATCCTGGACTCACCATATAGTCGGAAGCTGCCATTTGTCGATCTAGAAGCAAACGTGATCTATACCGACGCTCATTGGAAGGTGAAGGTGGTGCGCTATATCCCATCTTCGACATAGGTGGCATATCAGGTCATTGGGGTTTTCTCTCGGACGGTGCGCGTGCTAGCTGCGCTGGGAAGTAATCCGTGACTAGCCCTTGAACACAACTGGAAAGCTGGGATCAACTCACGTATTGCCGCAACTGTAGATCTTGATAGCCTTGAACCGGTGATGTCGCGGCCCTTAGAGCAGGTTCTTTTAGAGTACAGCCAGGCCTAAGCGCTTGCTCACGCGCACAGCTGCTTACGACCATGCGTCGGCTTGGTCGGGGCTTGCTCCCGTCGTTCCACGGATCACCAGCTGCACGGGCAGCGGTGCCCTCTGAGCGACTGCCTCACCCGCCAGCAGCGCGATCAGCGCCTGACCCGCCAGCAAACCTTTTTGGCGATGCTCCTGCCGGATCGTCGTGAGTGGCGGGCTGGCCTGGGCGGCGGTGGGAATATCGTCAAAGCCGACAATCGACACCGCGCCGGGCACGTCGAGCCTCGCCTGCTGTGCTGCCGCCATGGCACCCAGCGCCAATCGATCGGTGATACACAGCACGGCGGTTGGACGCGGCGATCCAGTGAGCAGCGACTGCATGGCTAGCGCGCCGTCGGCCTCGCTGTTCTCGGCGCACTCATAGATCTGCACATCCTCCCAGCGCAGCCCGGCCTGCTCCAGCGCGTGGCGATAGCCCTGAAAGCGCAGCTGCGTGACAAAGAAGGTATGCCTGGACTGCTCGTGCAGGCTCAAGGGCGCTGCCGTGCTCAGCAGCGGCTCGGTCAGCCGATCGGTGATGATCGCAAAGCGCCGGTGACCGAGACTCAGCAGATGCTCAGCCGCTTGTCGCGCGCCGTCCGCATCGTCGACCGTGATCGCCGGCACGCCCGCGCGCGGTGGCTGATCCAACAGCACCGTGGGAATGCGCCGCGCCAGCGCCGCCGAGACCAGCGGATCTTCTTCCAGCATCGAGTACACAATGAAGCCGTCGACCAGCGCCCGCTGTACCGTCGTCGTGGTGTCGGCGCGGCCTGGCACGAGCAGCAGGCCCAGGCTGGACGACTCCAGCGTGCTGGCGATACCGTCGAGCACCAGCACCGACACCGGATCGGCGAAGGCATACGACAGTCGCTCGGCGAAGAGCACGCCCACCGCGCCGGCACGCTGATGCCGGAGACTGCGCGCGACTGGATCGGGTCCGGCGTAGCCAAGCTGGGCCGCCATGTCGAGCACGCGCGCCCTGAGTTCGGTTGACAGCTGGTCCGGGCGATTGTAGGCATTCGAGACCGTGG
>JAFAYS010000484.1 GCA_019240175.1 Chloroflexota bacterium
CATGGGTCGCTCCGAAAGAATGCCAGATCGCCAGTTTCCAACGTCGGCACCAGCAGCGTGCGATCCAAAAATTTATTCCCGCGCTCACACGACGTTTCGGGCGCCAGCAGGCAGGCATGACAGGCCGCGCCTTGAAGCACCTGGGTATCCAGCAGCGGTGTCTGCTCGGCGCACAGTGGGTCGGAGGTGCACAGGCGCATGGCATTGAGCGCCGCAGCGAGATGCCGGCCAAGCTCGCGGGGTGCGCCCAAGCTGACGAGACCGCCCAGCGTGCCCTCGCTATCCGGCGCGGCGGTGTAGAGCAGGATGCCCGCCATGGGACCGTCCTCATCGGTGGGTGGCAGGGCGTAGATCCGTTCGCGGATGCTGGCCATGGTGTAGCCGCACTCCAGCGCCAGCTGGCGCATCAGGGCATGGCTCAACGAGTGGAGCAGCACATAGCGCAAGCCCGGATAGGCGACCGTGGGGTCTAAGCGGCGCCGTCGCCGCCACTGGCGATGCGCTTGGACAAACTCAGTGTGTCGCTCGGCAAGCTGTGCCTGTTGCTCCCACTGCCTGATCGCCGCTTCACGGAACTGGAGAAAAATGCCCTCGCCATGCACTTCGGTCGCCGGCACCCACGTCGGTGCCTTGCGTGCCAGCGGTGCCCGGATGTTTCCCGGCAGCTCCAGCGCTTCCTCAAAATCACCCGGCGAGGTGATACGGGTAAAGCCGAGCAGCGCGCTCACCTCCCGCAGCCGCTCCACGAGCACAACGCGTTCGATCAGCTGCGCGTACCCAGCAGGCGCTGCGACCTCGCTCACCCGAAAGTGCGGCAAGCTGGGTGCGGACTGCGGCTGGGTGAAGATCTGCCACTCGGGCGCTTTGAGATTACGTGGCTCGGCAGGTGCTCCCACCCCGCTGCGCTTGCGCTCGATCGCCGTCCAGATCTCGCCGGCGGGATAGTCGATGAACTGCGGCAGCTGGCCGAGCTGCATCAGCAACTCGACGTTCTGCTGGCTGACCAGCTTATCCAGGATATGCCACTGGGCCTCCACGAGCTGCCCCAGGCGATCGACCGCGACCGGCACGGACAAGGCCGTGATCGTGATCCCAAACCAGCTATTCGAGGCGCCCAGCAGGATCGTCTTGAGCAGCTGTGAGCAGCCGCCGTCGGCGAAATCCCGAAGGTGCGGGCGACGGCCCCGACAGGCGGGCAGGTTGCCCTTCGCTTCTTCGCCGAATGCATCGGACATACGGCGACGTGAGCCACAGCCACCACATTCCACCTCGATATCGGCAGCCTCGCCGGAGACGCCCAGCTCTTTCAAGCGCAGCGGCCCATGACAGGCTTTTGCACCCGCATGGACAAAGAAGAGCCAGGGAAAATCGTCAAGGTGGCCGGACTCGCAGGCGACGAGAAAGCGCGCCGGCAGCACCGAGGGTGGCGCACCAGGCTTGGTACAGTTGCTGTGAATGTAGCGCGTGCGCTCCGGTCGGGCGAGATCAGTCTTCAATTGAAATAGACTAGAGTCGAGCGGTGCCAACAGTCGGCAGGAGGGACACAGCAGCCAGCGCGGAAACGTTGCGACCGGAACGCCAATCTGGGCCGGCGGCGCGAACAGATTCGGCGTGGGCGGCAGGGTGTCGCGCGGAGGCCCGAGCAGACGCTGTACCTGCTGGCCCAGCTCACGCTGCACCGCCGTCAGCAGGCGCTCCTCCCCGATCTCCAGGGCCCGCTGCGTGTCCCAGTCGTCCAGTCCCATCAGCATCACCGACAGGTTCGGGAGATCGATCACCGCGCCCACGCCAAAGGTATGCAGCAGCTGACTGGGACGCACATCGCCGACGATGTATTTGTTTAAGGTCGTGGCCATCAGGCATCCTCGCTCATCGATTGGGCCGGCTCCGTGCTCGCCTCACTAGCGGGCACCGCGACAAACGGTGGCTCAACGTCGGTGCTCAGTCCGCGCTCGTCCAGGATTAGGTCGACGGTCGGCTCGACCTCCCGCAGCGAGTTGAGACAGGTAAATGTGCGCCAACTCCCTTCTTCCGGTCGGTGAAGCAGTCCGACGGTTAGGCCATCGTTGCGGCCACGATAGCCGAGCGTCCGCCCACCTGCCGGGCGCTGCGCCTCGTGCTCCCATTCATCTACGCGCCGCTGCAGCTCCTGCTCCACCACAGCCGCCGTCGCCTGTTTGGTAGTCACCAGGGCGGCTCGCCGTGCGATATGCTGGATCGCGGCGGTGATATAGGGATGGCTGCGGTCGATCCGTCCGGCGCGGCTGTTGGCGTTGAACTCGGTGCCCAGCAGTCGCACATACGACACCAGCAGCGCCGAGAGGCCCCGGTCGATCGCGCGGGCGGCGAAGGGTGTGACCGAGAGCGCCTCGACGTGCTGGTAGAACGTGGCGTGATAATGCTCAAACCGCTCGTAGTGGCTGAGGTCCCGCGGGCGGGTCCAGTTGTAGACGGTGCAGACCAGGCCAGGCGTCGAGCGACCCACGCGGCTGGTGGCCTGGATATATTCGGCGGTGGTTTTGGGCTGCCCTGCAACGACCATCAGCCCGAGCCGGCTGACATCAACGCCGACCGCGATCATGTTGGTGGCCAGCAGCACATCCAGCGGGCGGGGCAGATCGACGGTGCGGCCCGCCTTGCGTGATTGCGTACGCTGCGCCTCCAGCGCCGGATCGAACGGCGTTTCCAAGAGGTTGAGCACGCGGGGAATATCGGTGGAGCCTTTGCGCGAGGTCAGTTCTTCCAGGAGCAGC